>JANPIH010000168.1:0-7893 GCA_031424895.1 Rhodospirillales bacterium | reverse complement strand
GAACGCGAAATCCGGGTTCTCGCGCACCAGGGCGTGGAAGGTGGAGACGCCGGCGACCATCGGCGCCATCACGACGGAATCGAGCCCGGCTTCGCGCGCCTGGCGGATCTGGCGGCGCATCGTCTCCAGCGTGCCGGAGAGGCTGGGTGCGTATCGCGTCGGGTGACCGGTCTGGCGGCTGGCAACACGCACGGCGGCGGCGCAGGCGGCCATGCGGTGAGCGAAGCGGCCGTAATCCTGGTCCGCCATGCCGTGGTCGTCCTTGATCCAGTCGATACCGCCCAGGGCGAACTGGCCCGCGAGATGGGCGAGCAGCGGCACCGGGGCGCCCTGTGGCTTGATTGCCGAGCAGGTGAGCGCGCGGCCTTCACCTATGCTTAGGCGGGCGCGCATGCCGGCCTCACCGTGGTTGGGGCCGGCGAACCCGTCGGCGAGCCTGGCCGGCAGCGCCACGTCGTGCAGCGTGATGTCATCGTGCAGCGAGGTGTTGCCGAACAGCATGTTGAGCAGTTGGCCGGCATCAAGGCCGATGGTCTCCACCGCCAGGCCGATGCGGACCTCGAACACGCCCTGGCCAAGATCGGCGATGTCCTGAACCTCGCCCACCACCTCGCGCAGCACACGGGGCTCGGTGATGGCCGAGAGCGGCATCTCCACGCTTTGCTCGATGGCGATGCCCTGGGCGCGGGCGGCAATCGACGCCGCTTCGCCTCGGACACGGTAACTGGCCTCGAGTCGCGCCGCCATCGCCGTCAGATCGAGCTGAGCACCGCCGGGGCAAGGCCCGGCGCCTTGGCGGCCGGGTGGGCCGGGTTGCGGAAGCGCATCTCCCCATCGGGCGCCCCGTCCGGTGCGGCGGCCCCCAGCAATTCCAACCGCGAGGTGCAGGTGACGGCAACCACGCCGCGCGAACTGGGATGGGCGAGGAACTGCCGCGCCTCGCCTTCCAGCTCCAGCCGTTCGCGCAGGGCGCGCCATTCGGTGCGGTCGGTGTCCTCGATGAACATTGCCAGGATGCCCGGGCGCGCGCCAGACAGGCGCAGCGGCGCCACGGCCGCGAGGCGCTTGCGGATCGCCACCGCCACCGCGTCGGCGCGGGCGGCGCGGGCGGCGAGCACGAACACGCCACCGCCGGCGGTGGTGACCGAGAGGTTGGCCTCGGCGCCAAACTCGCGGCGCAGGGAGCCCATCAGCCCCTGTTCGACAGGCATCTGGTCGGCCAGCTGGGCACCGGCCAGCATCAGCGGGTCCAGGCGCAGCACGGCGGCCTCGTCGTAATCGGCGCGGCACTGGCCTTGCAGCATGGCGCGGATGCGGCCGTGCAGCTGGGCGAGGCCGGCGCGGTCGGCGCGCAGACCCTGCGGCAGGGTCAGCTTCAGCACGTAGCGCCCGGGATGGGAGGCGAGCCAGGTCTGCAGGTCGGGGTCCACCATGTCGGCCAGGTTGTCGAAGGTTGTGCGGTGAAGGTCCCGCCCCTCGTCGGCCGAGATTGTGTCGCAGGCGATCTCCGCCTCGGTGCCGTCGCGGGCGATCAGCAGGTCATGCGCGGCATCATCTTCAAGCCCGGCATGGCGCACGGTGAAGCCGCGCCAGCGCTGAAGGGCGGCGGTGCGGAACAGGTGCATCAGCGGCGCCAGCGTCGCCTCGCCGGCCAGGGCGGCGCGCAGGCGTTCGCGCAGGCGGGCGCGGCCATCGGCGGACAGCTTGGCGTGCGTCGCGACCACCTCCTGCGCCATGCCGGCGACAAGACGTTCAGCGCGGGTGGTGACGGCGCCACCGCGGGCCTGGCGGTCGAGCGTGAGTTCCAAGGCGTGGCGCTGGATCAGCGCACGCCCGCCGCGTTGGCCGCAGCGCGCGCGTTCGGTGAGGTCCGCCATGCGGACGCGCCAGGGTTTCGCACCGACCAGCCGCAGGAACGCCGCGGCAGTGGAGGGCTGTGCGGGGGGCAGGAAGACGCCGGATACGACAGGCATCGGGACCTCGATCACTCTCGCGCCGGGACAGCCCGGCGCCGCTTAGGTGCGCTCATGACACATAAGCAGGCAGGGGCAAAAGCCAAACGGTTCCTGCCGAGAAATATAACATCGGTTCCGCCTGGCCGGGCGCCCGCTCAGTTGCGCGGCAGGCGGGGCTCGGCGGGTGCGTGGGGGTTCTGCGCGCGGTGGCGCAGCAGCTGGTCTGCGAGCACGCAGGCCAGCATTGCCTCGCCCACGGGAACCGCGCGGATACCCACGCAGGGGTCGTGGCGGCCCTTGGTGACGATCTCGACCTCGTTTCCCTGCATGTCCACGCTGCGGCGCGCGGCGAGGATGGAGCTGGTGGGCTTGACGGCGAAGCGGGCGACGATCGGCTGGCTGGTGGAGATGCCGCCCAGGATGCCGCCGGCGTGGTTGGAGCCGAAGACGACCCGGCCGTCGGCCATCGTCATCTCGTCGGCGTTGTCCTCGCCGGACAGCGACGCGGAGGCGAAGCCGTCGCCGATCTCCACGCCCTTCACCGCGTTGATGCTCATCAGCGCGCCGGCGATGTCCGCGTCGAGCTTGCCGTAGATGGGGGCGCCGAGGCCGGGGGGGGCGCCCTCGGCCACCAGTTCGATCACCGCGCCGCAGGAGGAGCCGGATTTGCGGATGGCGGCGAGATAGGTCTCCCACTCCACGGCCGCCACCGGGTCCGGGCAGAAGAACGGGTTCTCGTTCACCTGCGCCCAGTCCCAGCGGGCGCGGTCGATCTGGTGCGGGCCCATCTGGACCAGGGCGCCGCGAATGGTGACGCCGTCCAGCACCCGGCGGGCCACCGCACCGGCAGCCACCCGCATCGCGGTCTCGCGCGCGCTGGAGCGGCCGCCGCCGCGATAGTCGCGGATGCCGTATTTCAGCGCGTAGGTGAGGTCGGCATGGCCGGGTCGAAAGCGTTGGGCGATCTCGCCGTAGTCCCTGGAGCGCTGGTCGACGTTGTCGATGAGAAAGGCGATCGGGGTGCCGGTGGTGCGGCCCTCGAACACGCCCGAAAGAATGCGAACCTCGTCCGGCTCCTGCCGCTGGGTGGTGAACTTCGACTGGCCGGGGCGGCGGCGGTCAAGCCAGGGCTGGATGTCGGCCTCGGTAAGGGCCAGGCCCGGCGGGCAGCCATCAACCACGCCGCCGATGGCCGGGCCGTGGCTTTCGCCCCAGGTGGTGACGCGGAAGAGATGGCCGAAGGTGTTGTGGGACATCGATTAAGCCAGAAAGGAAGAATCTTCTTTTTCTGAAGAAAAAGAAGCAAAAAGACTTTTGTTCATTAGCAACAAGGCAACCGAAGGAATGAAGGTTTTTTGGTTCTTTTTTTCAAAAAAGAACGTCCTTGCTTCAGTCATGCTGCACCGTGATATCCGGCGCATCGGGATTTTTCATGCCGACGACGTGGTAGCCGGCATCGACATGGTGCACCTCCCCGGTCACCCCGCTGGCGAGGTTGCTGAGCAGGTAGGCGCCGGCGCCGCCGACATCCTCGATCGTCACGTTGCGGTTCAGCGGGGCGTTGTATTGGTTCCAGCGCAGGATATAGCGGAAATCGCCGATGCCGCTGGCCGCCAGGGTGCGGATCGGGCCGGCGGAGATGGCGTTCACGCGAATGCCGCTCGGCCCCAGGTCGGTGGCCAGGTAGCGCACCGAGGCCTCCAGCGCCGCCTTGGCCACGCCCATCACGTTATAGTGCGGGATCACGCGCTCGGCCCCCAGGTAGGTCAGCGTGAGCATCGAGCCGCCATGATTCATGATCGCCGCCGCGCGCTGCGCCACCGCGGTGAAGGAGAAGCAGGAGATGTCGAGCGCCTGCAGGAACACGCTGCGCGGCGTGTCGACATAGCGGCCGCGAAGGAAGCTTTTGTCGGCATAGCCGATGGCGTGCACCAGGAAGTCGAGCTTGCCCCAGCGCTCCTGCACCGCGGCGAAGGCGGCATCCATGCTTGCGTCGTCGGCCACGTCGCAGGGCAGGACGATGTTGCTGCCGAGGCTTTCCGCCAACGGCTTTACCCGCTTGCCGAGGGCCTCGCCCTGGTAGGTGAAGGCGAGTTCCGCACCCTGGGCGGCGCAGGCGGCGGAGATGCCCCAGGCCAGCGACATGTTGTTCGCCACGCCCATGATCAGCCCGCGCTTGCCGGCGAGCAGCGTGCCTTTGGGCGGCGGCGGGGCGGCTTCGGTCTCGGGCATGGCGGGCGATCCTGCTGTCTGCCGGGGTATCCGTTCCTGTGGTGACATAGGCATGCCCCCCCGGCAAGGGGGCGGGCTCGCTCTTGGCGAAACCCGACGATGGCGTCACATAGACAGGGACGTGAAGGAGCCACCACGATGTCCGAAGCCGCGCTTGGCGTGCCGTTCGCCCAGTTCGCCACCTGGATGAAGGAGGCGCAGGACAGCGAGCCCAACGATCCCAACGCAATGACGTTGGCCACCGCCACGCCGGACGGCCGACCCTCGGCGCGCACCGTGTTGTTGAAGGGATGGGACGAACACGGCTTCGTCTTCTACACCAATCTCCAAAGCCGCAAGGGCGCCGAGTTGCTCGCCAACCGCCAGGCCTGCCTGCTGTTCCACTGGAAAAGCCGCCGCCGCCAGGTGCGCATCGAGGGCCCGGTGGAGGATGCGACGCAGGCGGAGGCCGATGCCTACTACGCCTCCCGCCCGCGCATCTCCCGCCTCGGCGCCCATGCGTCGGACCAGTCCCGCCCGCTCGCGGCACGCGAAGTGCTGGAGGCGCGGCTGGCCGAGGCGGAGAAGCGCTACCCCCGCGACGACATCCCGCGCCCGGAGCACTGGTCGGGCTTTCGCGTCATCCCACAGGTGATCGAGTTCTGGCAGGACATGCCGTTCCGGCTGCACGACCGCACGGTGTATTCCCGCGCCGGCGGCGGCTGGGCGGTGCAGAAGCTGTTCCCCTGATCCCCGCGACGCAGACGCAAACGGCGGCGCTGCTTCAGCGGTTGGCCGACGCGCCGCCGCTGGAGACGCACATCTCTGCCGTGTTCCTGGGCGCGGACACGGTTTGGAAACTGCGCAAGGCGGTGAAGCTGGCCTTCGTCGACTTCACCCCGTTGGCAGAGCGCGAACGCACGGCGCGGCGTGAGCTGGAGCTGAACCAGGCCAACGCGCCCGGCATGTACCACGATGTGGTGGCGGTGACGCGCGGTGCCGACGGCACCCTGGCGCTGGGTGGTCCCGAGGGCAGTGCGGGTGAGGTGGTCGACTGGGTGGTGCGCATGGCGCGCGTGCCGGCGGGCGATTTCCTCGACGAGGTGGCCGCGCACGGCGGGCTGGTGCCGGCCTTGCTGGACGGGCTGGGCGACGCGGTCGCCGCGCTGCACGCCGGCAACAAGGTGGTGGCGCGCGACCAGGCGGCGGCGCTGTGCGACGTGGCCGACGGCAACGCGCTGGCGGCGCGGCAGGCGGGGCTCGATGGCGGCGCGGTCACGAACTGGCAGGCGGGCATGGGCGCGCTGCTGGACCGCCACGCGGCGGCGCTGCGGGCGCGCGGGGCGGCGGGGTTCGTGCGGCGCTGCCATGGCGACCTGCATCTGGGCAACATGTGCCTGTGGCACGGCGCGCCAGTGGCGTTCGACGCGCTGGAGTTCGACGAGGATCTCGCCACGGTCGATGTCGGCCACGACCTCGCCTTCCTGCTGATGGACCTCGACGTGCGGGTGGGCCGGGGGGCGGCGAATCGGGTGATGAACCGCTATCTGGCGCGCACCGGGGACTGGGGGTTGGTGGCGTTCCTGAAGCTGTTCCTTTCCATGCGCGCGATGGTGCGCGCCCATGTGGAGGCGGCGCGGGGGCGGGCGGACGAGGCGCGCGGCTACCTTGAGCGCGCACTGGCCTACCAGCGGCCCATGCCAGCCTGCGTGGTGGCGGTCGGCGGGCTGCCGGGCTCGGGCAAGTCCACCGTGGCACGCGCGCTGGCGCCGGAGTTGGGGCCGGCGCCCGGGGCGGTGATCCTGCGCAGCGACGAAATCCGCAAGCGGCGCCGCGGGGTAGCCCCGGAGCAGCGCTTGCCAAAAGCCGCCTATGCGGCGCGGGTCAGCGCCGCCGTGTTCGCCGAGATCGCCGCGGCGGCGGGCGCGATCGCCGCTGGCGGGCATGCGGTGGTGGCCGATGCCACCTTCATGGACCCCGCGCATCGTGCGGCGCTGCGGGCGGCGGTCGGGCAAGCCGTGCCGTTCCTGGGCGCCTGGCTGGAGGTGCCGATGGCCGAACTGGAACGGCGGGTCGCCGTGCGCACCGGCGATGCCTCCGACGCCGACCTCGCGGTGCTGCGCGGGGCCGCGCGGGCGGGTGCGGGGGCTGGGGAATGGCTTGCCGTGTGCGGCACCGAAACCGACCGCGCGGTCGGCACGATCCGCGCTACGCTTGCGATACAACCGTGATCGGCCCACATAAGGGGTCTCCAGGAGAGGAGTTTCCGTCATGGCCATCCGCAAGCTGCTGCTGCCGCTGACCGGGACCGCCGCCGGGGAGGCGGCGCTCGACACCGCCGTTCGCATCGCCCGCATCTGGAACGCCCATGTCACCGCGCTGCATGTGCGCGTGGACAGCCGCGACGTAGCCCCGCTGGCCGGCGAGGGGCTTTCCGGCGCGATGATCGAGGAGATGATGTCGGCCACCGAAAGGGAAAGCAACGAGCGCGCCCGCGCGGTGCGCGCCATGTTCGACCGCTACGTGGCAGAGAACCACGTGCCGGTGGGCGAGGCGCGTGTCAACGAGATGAGCGCCAGCTTCGCCACCGTGGTCGGGCGCGAGGAGGACCTGGTGGCGCAGCAGGCGCGGCTGGCCGACCTCACCGTGGTGCCGCATCCCGAGGCGGGCGAGGATGTCTCCTCGTCGGACGCGCTGCATGCGGTGCTGTTCGATTCCGCCCGCCCGGTGCTGATCGCGCCGCTGGTCGCGACCGCGCGCATCGGCACGCGCATCTGCCTGGCCTGGAACGGCACCGCGGAGTCCGCCGCCTCCGTGCAGGCCGCCCTGCCCTGGATGCAACGAGCGGAAGCAGTGCGGGTGCTCACCGCCGATGAATACCATCGCCGCGGCCCGGGGGCGGCCGACCTGCTGGGCTATCTCGTGCTGCACGGCATCGCCGCCGACACCGCGGTGTTCCGCCCGGTCGACCGCGATGTGGGGGCGGGCCTCCTGCGCGCGGCGAAGGAGTTCCAATGCGACATGCTCAGCATGGGCGCCTATTCCCATTCCCGGCTGCGTCAGCTGATCCTGGGTGGCGTCACGCGGCACATCCTGGAGCACGCCGACCTGCCGGTGATGATGACGCGCTAGGGCCGCGCGCGGCTGCATGCACGGGGTGGATGATGCCGCGGTCGTGGCCGCGGTCCGCGCCTATGTGAAGCTGATGCGCGCGCATCGCGGCGTCACCGCGCAGCTGGAGCCCGCGCTGGCCGCCTGCCAGCTGACCCTCACCCAGCTCGGCGTGCTGGAGGCGGTACTGCACCTCGGCCCGCTGACCCATCGCGAACTGGGCCGCAAGCTGCTGACCTCGCCCGGCAACCTCACCGACGTGGTGGACAAGCTGGAGCGACGGAGCTTGGTCTGCCGGGTGCGCGCCAGCGAGGACCGCCGCCAGGTGCGCGTCGAGCTGACCGCGCCTGGTCGCGCGATCATCGAGGACGTGTTCCCGCGCCACGCCGCCGATATCGCCCGTGCCATGGCCGGGCTGAACTCCACCGAGCTTGCCACGCTGGACAGGCTGTTGCGCAAGCTCGGCACGGGGGGGCTTGAAACGTCGACCGCGCGGGATTAGTTCTGCGTCCAATTGTTCGATATCGAACAATAAACCAGGAGATTTCCGATGATCCAGGTCCAGCCCTTCGCCAGCCTCGGGCGGTTCCAGAACGACTGGCTGAACGCGCGCTAC
>JANPIH010000167.1:0-8221 GCA_031424895.1 Rhodospirillales bacterium | reverse complement strand
TCGGACAGCAGCCGCGAGTAGTTCTGCTCCTGCAGCGCCAGCCGCCCGAAATCCTTCCGCTCCACCTGCCCCACCAGCATCACCAGTGGTGTGGCGTCATGGAACGCCGAATGGATCGCCACCATCGCATTGGACAGCCCCGGCCCACGCGACACCACCGCCACCCCGGCCCGGTCCCGCAGCCGCCCATCGGCCACCGCCATGAACGCCGCCCCACCCTCGTGCCGGCACACGACCAGCTGGATCGAGTTCTTGTCCGCCAACGCGTCGGTCAGCCCCAGGTAGCTCTCGCCGGGCACGCAGTAGATGATATCGATGTCATGCGCCTCGAGGCTGTCGGCGAGCAGGCGCGATACGGTGCGGGCCATGGGCGGCATCTCCAGTTCTTGGACGGGTCGATCATGCGTCCGCCAAGCTCCGCCGCCAACCCCACCTAAGCCGCCACCGCCTCCCGCCCGAGCACCGCCCGCGCCACCGCCTCCGCCACCCGGATACCATCGACGCCTGCGGAGAGAATCCCCCCCGCATACCCGCCCCCCTCCCCCGCCGGAAACAGCCCCGGCGTGTTGGTGCTCTGCAAATCCGCCCCCCGCGGCAACCGCACCGGCGACGAGGTCCGCGTCTCCACCCCCGTCAGCACCGCATCCGCCATGTCGAACCCCGGAATCTGCCGCCCGAACACCGGCAGCGCCTCGCGGATCGCCGCCACCGCATAATCCGGCAAACAAGCCGACAAATCCGTCAGATGCACCCCGGGCTTGTAGCTCGGCACCACGCTCCCAAACGAAGTCGAAGCCCGCCCCGCCAGGAAATCTCCCACCAACTGCCCCGGCGCCTCATACGTCCCGCCCCCGGCGGTGAACGCCAAACTCTCCCACTTCCGCTGGAACTCAACCCCGGCCAACACCCCGCCCGGATAATCCCGCGGGTCGATCCCCACCACGATTCCAGCATTGGCGTTGCGCTCCGCCCGCGAATACTGGCTCATCCCGTTGGTCACCACCCGCCCCACCTCGCTGGTCGCCGCCACCACCGTCCCGCCCGGGCACATGCAGAACGAATACACGCTCCGCCCGTTCGCACAGTGATGCACCAGCTTGTAGTCCGCCGCCCCCAATCGGGCATCGCCGGCGAATCCCCCAAACCGCGCCCGGTCGATCAACGACTGCGGATGCTCGATCCGCACTCCGATCGAGAACGGCTTGGCCTCCATCGCCACGCCCAGTTCATGCAACATCGCAAACGTGTCGCGCGCCGAATGCCCGACCGCCAGCACCACATGATCCGCCGCAATCCGCTCGCCGGACGCCAGCACCACCCCCCGCACCGCCCGCCGCCCATCGAGCTCCAGGTCCACCACCTGGCTCCCCCAGCGATACTCCCCGCCCAGCCCCTCGATCGTCGCGCGGATATGCTCCACCATCGTCACAAGCCGGAACGTCCCGATATGCGGCTTGGCCGCCCACAAAATCTCCTCCGGCGCCCCCGCCCGCACGAACTCCTCCATCACCTTGCGCCCGCGATGCCCGGGGTCCTTGATCTGTGAATACAGCTTGCCGTCGGAGAACGTCCCCGCGCCCCCCTCGCCGAACTGCACGTTCGACCCGGGGTCGAGCACCCCCCGCCGCCACAGCCCCCAGGTATCCTTGGTCCGCTCCCGCACTACCTTGCCGCGTTCCAGGATGATCGGCCGGAACCCCATCTGCGCCAGCACCAGCGCCGCCAAAATGCCGCACGGCCCCGTCCCCACCACCACCGGCCGCGAAGCCCCCGAAGGCGCCCGCCCGACAAACCGATAAGACTCATCCGGCGTCACCGACACATGCCGATCCCCGGCATGGCGCGCCAAAACCCCCGCCTCGCCGGCCACCTCCACATCCAGCGTATACGAAAACACGATCGCCGCCTTCCGCCGTGCATCATGCGCCCGCCGGAACACCTTGATCTCGCGGATATCCCCCTCCGCCACCCCCAGCCGCGCCGCCACCGCCGCCGGCAACGCCCCCTCGCCGTGGTCCAAGGGCAACCGAATTTCCGTGAGCCTGATCATCCGCGCTTCATAGCCCCACCGCCGCGATCTCCGCTACACTCCCGCCCAAAAGGGGGCGCCAACGCCATGACCGATTCCGACCAGGGCCAAGCGCCCGAATTCGACACCGCGCGTCTCGACGCCCACCTGAAGGCCCGCCTCCCCGGCCTCGCCGGCCCCCTGCGCCTCCAACGCATCAGCGGCGGCCAATCCAACCCCACCTTCTTCGCCAGCTACGACACGCGCGACCTCGTCCTGCGCAAGAAGCCCGCCGGCAACCTCCTCCCGAGCGCCCACGCCATCGACCGCGAATTCCGCGTCATGACCGCGCTGAAACCCACCGGCTTCCCCGTCCCCAACTGCCTGTTCTACGAAACCGACCCCACCGTCATCGGCACCCCGTTCTACGTCATGGACCGCCTGCAAGGCCGCGTCTTCCCCGGCTACGACACCCCGGGCGTCTCCCCCGCCGACCGCCGCGCAATGTACCGCTCCATGGCCGAAACCCTGGCCAAACTCCACGCCATCGACCCCGCCGCCATCGGTCTGGCCGATTTCGGCCGCGCCGGCGGCTACTTCACCCGCCAGATCGCCCGCTGGACCAGGCAATACGAGCTCTCGAAATCCGACCCCATCCCCGACATCGAGCGCCTCAACGCCTGGCTCCCGGCCAACATCCCGGAGGGCGAAACCACCGCCCTCTGCCACGGCGACTTCCGCCTGGGCAACATGATGTTCCATCCCACCGAGCCGCGCGTGATCGCCGTGCTGGACTGGGAACTCTCCACCCTCGGCGATCCGCTCGCCGACCTCGCCTTCAACGCCATGGCCTGGCGCAGCCGCCCGGAGCACTACGGCGGCATCGCCGGCCTCGACCACCAGGCCCTCGGCATCCCCACCGAGGAAGAGCACATCGCCGACTATTTCCGCGTCGCCCACGAACTTAACGAAGGGCCCACACCGGGCCTCTGGCCGTTCCACTTCGCCTTCGCCCTCTGGCGCTTCGCCGTCATCTTCGAGGGCATCGCCGCGCGCGTCCGTGCCGGCACCGCCGCCGCCGCGGATGCCGCCAACACCGCCTCCCTCAGCCGCGCCTTCGCCGCCCAGGCCGTGGCAGCCATCGGCGGCCCGCCCCCGTATGGAGACTGCACATGCATGACGCCCCCATGATCCCCGACGGCCCCCTGATCGTCGAGGCCGATGGCCCCATTGCCACGATCACCCTGAACCGCCCCAAGGCCCTCAACGCGCTAGACATCCCAATGGCCGAGGCCCTGGAACAAGCCGTCCTCGCCCTCCAGCAAAAGCCCGACCTGCGCGTCATCGTCCTCAAGGGCGCCGGACGCGGCTTCATGGCCGGCGGCGACCTCGGCACCATCCAGCGCGCCCTCACCGAAGGCCCGCAGGTCGTGGACGCCATCATGCTCCCCTTTCACCGCACCCTCGTCCGCCTCGCCGAAATGCCCCAGCCGGTCATCGCCAGCCTGCACGGCCCCGTCGCCGGCGCGGGCATGAGCGTGGCGCTCGCCGCCGACCTCGCCATCGCCGCCGACGACGCAAAGTTCACCCTCGCCTACGCCCGCATCGGCGCCACCATCGACGGCAGCGGAAGCTGGCACCTCCCCCGCCTCGTCGGCCTGCGCAAAGCCCTCGAGATCGCCCTCCTCGCCGACACCATCGACGCCCACGAAGCCCTGCGCCTCAACCTCATCAACCAGGTTGTCCCCGCCGCCGACCTCCAGGCCGCCACCACCGCCCTCGCCCAACGCCTCGCCAGCGGCCCCACCCAAGCCTACGCCGGCATCAAGCGCCTCCTGCGCCAAAGCCTCGCCCACGACCTCCCCACCCAGCTCAACGCCGAGCGCGACACCTTCCACCAAACCATGAAAACCAGCGACTTCGCCGAAGGGATCGCGGCCTTCCTTGGCAAGCGAGCGCCCCGATTTGATGGCGGCTAACTTCACCAAGGCTCCGGGATCATACGCATGCATTCGTATAGTTTTTATTTGCAACGTATTGACGTCGCTCGGCGTGTCAGCTCTTCTTGGACCATTCGGTTTAGAATCGAGGGAGCAAGCGATGGACGGCGCAATCCTGCTGGAAAAAATATCTCAACAAATTCTCGAGACTCATAGCCTCACCCAAGTGACAGACAAAGACCTTGCCGACTATCTTGGCGTTAAAGTTACCACGATATCACAATACAAGCGCAGGAATCTAACACCCCTGCTGGTGGCAAGATTGATTAGACAATCTGCTGTAGCCCATGAACGGAGAATCGTGGAAGAATCTTTGAGGATCATTGTAGAACAATTTCCTATATCAATATCAGTGACCAACAGAGCTGGAAATTATAGAATATTTTCTATTTCTGGAGAACACACGAAGCCTTATTATAAAGGACTAAAAAAAGAACTTGAATCTTCAAATGGAATTTATATATTTTACGATAGTAGAGGAAAAGCAATTTATGCGGGTAAAGCAAAAAAGCAGAATTTATGGAAAGAAATTAACGATGTTCTAAATAAAAAACGAGCAGTTCAAACAATTTACAATGTATATCATCCACTAAATTCTGAATACACCCCATCATCAGAGAAAAGAAGAAATATTTCGAAGAGTCCTATTTACATTGGAGATTATGCATCCTATTTTAGTGCATATGCTATTGCAGAAAATTTTATTGACAAACTCGAGGCATATCTAATCAGGGCTTTCCCGAACGATCTGACAAACATAAAAATGGAAAACATTTAGCGAAGGCACTCCCTGGTGAGGAAAGTGCGCCATGTGTTGCACGGCGCACTAATTTCATAATCGATATTACCCCACCAGCACCGCCTTCCCAATCACCTCCCGATCCACAATCGCCTGCAAACAAGTGCTCGCCTCCTCCAGCGCAAACCGATGCGAAATCGCCGGCTTCAGTTTCCCCTCCGCCGCCAACCCCAGCAGCACCCGCATATTCGCCTCCGCCACCTCCGGCTCGTTCATCCCGAGCCCGCCGATCCAAACCCCGATCGCCTCCGCCCCCGGGATCAACCGATGATTGGTCTTTGCCAAAGCCGGCGTCCCCCCCAGGAACCCCAAAATCAACAGCCGCGCCCCCCAGTTCAAACACCGCGTCGATTCGTCGAACACCCCCGCACCGATCGGATCATAAACGATATCAACCCCCTTCCCCCCGGTCAGCTCCTTCACCACATCGCGAAATCCGCTCCGATAATCGATCGCATGGTCCGCCCCCTGCGCCAAACACGCCGCCCGCTTCGCCTCGGTGCTGGCCGTGGCAATCACGCGCGCCCCATACAACTTCGCCACCTGGATCGCCGAAATCCCGATCCCCCCCGCCGCGCCATGGATCAAAACCCACTCGCCCGCCTTCATCCGCCCCTTCTGCACCAGCGCGTAATAGGCCGTCGTATACGCCCCGCGAAAAACCGCCCCCTCCTCCAAGGTCAACGCCGCCGGCAACAAATCGCACTGGCTCGCCTTGGCATTGCCCAGCGTCTTGAACGCCCCGCCCGAATGCCGGCTCATCACCCGGTCCCCCACGGCAAACCCCGTCACCCCCGCACCGACGGCCACAATCTCCCCCGCCGCCTCGCCGCCAGGAATGAACGGCATCTCCGGCTTGGTCTGATACGTCCCGGCCACCTGCAACACGTCCACATACTGCGCGCCGCGCGCCAGGATACGCACCTGAACCTCCCCCGCCCCCGGCGGCGGCGGATCAGCCAGCTCCCGCACCACCAGAACCTCGGGCCCGCCCAGCACCTCGCACACGACAGCTTTCATCACGGCTCCTAGCAAGAAAGATTCTTCTTTTTGTGAACAAAAAGAAGCAAAAAAACTTCATACCTTCAGACCGGGCCTCTCCGCAAAAGCCCTGCCAAAATGAACAAAAGTTTTTTGGTTCTTTTTTTCAAAAAAAAACGCGCTTAATCCTTATCAGGCCCATTCACCGAAGCATACCCCCGCCCGAACGCCGAATCGCGCTTGGTGAACGCATGCTTCACCCCGAACTCCCGCATCGTCTTCTTGAACGTCCTTGCCATCGGCGCATTGTGCCCTCTCGCGTCAATCTCGGCGGCCAGGCGCTGCAACGTCCGCGCCCCCATCAGTTCCAGCCCCAGATTGATCAACCGCTTGTTCGCACTCAAAAGATGCGGGTCCACCAGCCCCATCCGCCCCGCCAGCCGGAACACCTCGCCTTCAAGCTGATCCAACGGCAACGCCTTCAACACCAGCCCGATCGCCGCCGCATCCGCCCCGGTCACGCTGTCACCCGTCAGCATCAACCGCTTCGCCCACTGCGGCCCGATATTATACAGCCACATATGCCCAGGCGGCGTCCCCATGTCGCGCACCGGCGGAAACCCGATCCTGGCATCCTCGGCGGCAATGGCGATGTCGCACAGCAGCATGATGTCGGTGCCAACCCCGATCACCGTCCCATGCACCATGCAGATCACCGGCTTGTGCATGTCGAACAGCGTCATCCGCAGCTTCTGCCCCTGCTCCAGCCGCCAGATGTCGTCGTCGATCTCCTCCCGCCCGCGATACTCCGGCCCCCGCCCAGCCGAGTATTCCGACAAATCCGCCCCCGCGCAGAAATGCGGCCCCGCCCCTTTCAGCACCACGCAATGCACCGCGTTGTGCTCGTCCGCCTCGATCAGCGCCGCCGCCAGCTCCTTCTGAAGCTGCAGGCTCAACGCATTGCGCCGCTCGGGCCGGTTCAGCGTGATCACCGCCGTCGTGTCGCGCAGCTCATAGGTGATGGTTTCGTAGGTCATGCGCCCCTCCCGTGCCACCGCGCCTCATCGGGCCGGCTTGCCGACACCGTCGCAAATACGCCGGTAACGAACAAGCCAACGCTCCGCCGCGCGTGCAAACGGCAGGCGTACCTTAACCTTCCTGCCCTACCACTCCGACCGAATGCATACCGAGCACGCAACGTTGGTCAGGGCCGTCACTCCCATGCGCATGAACACCCTCGTCACCGACCACGAAGTCGAAGTCCCCGAGGGCCAGATGCTGGTCTCCCGCACGGACCCTTACAGCAACATCGTCTTCGCCAACGATGCCTTCGTCGAGATCAGCGGCTTCTCCACCGCCGAGCTGATCAACCAGCCGCATAACCTTGTCCGCCACCCGGACATGCCCAAGGAAGCCTTCGCCAACCTCTGGAACACCGTCAAGGCCGGGCGCGCCAGGGATGGCCTCGTCAAGAACCGCCGCAAAGATGGCGGCTTCTATTGAGTCAACGCCAACGTCACCCCCACCATCGAAAACGGCCAGACCACCGGATACATCTCCATCCGCAGCCGCCCTACCCGCGAAGCTGTCGCCGCCGCCGAACAGGCATACGCCGATATGCGCGCCGGTAAATCCAACCTCGCCCTCGTCGACGGCGAATTCCAGCGCGCCGGCCTCGCCGCCCGTATCACCTCCGCCGCCGAAAGCGTCACCGGCCGCCTCGCCATCGCCCTCACCCTCATGATCGCCCTCGCCCTCGGCGCCGCCGCCATCAACCTCACCGGCATGTCCCACTCCAAAGCGGCGCTGCACTCGGTTTATATCGAACGCATCGTCCCCTCGGGCCAGCTCGCCAACATCAGCGACCTGATGCACACCAACGTCGCCCTTGTGCGCGACATGGCCGGCGATATCGAGGCCGGCGCACCAAACATGGCCGCCGAGCGCATCGCCGCCCTCAAGGTAAACCGCGACCGGATCACCAGGATCGGGGCCGAATACATGGCCAGCCGCCTCACCGAGGAGGAGAAGGGATTCGCCGCCACCTACGCCACCGCCCGCGCCGCCTTCGCGTGGGACGGCCTGGAACCCGGTGTCGCCCTGGCCCAGAAGGGGGATGCGCCCGCCTTGCGCAAACACACCCGCGAAACCCTCACCCCGCTCTTCGCCAAGGCCCGCCAAGCGTCGCTTGACCTCATCGCCCTGCAGGAGCGCGTGGCCAAGGAAATGACCGTCGAAGCCGCCGAAGACTACAAGTTCCGCGTCAACCTCCCCGCGGGCGTCATCGCCCTGTCCACCATCGCCTCGATCGCCCTCGGCCTCTGGCTCCTCGCCACCATCCGCCGCCCCATGCGCGAAATGGAAACCCATTTCGACGCCATCGCCCGCGCCGACTTCAAACAGCCCATCCCCCTGCGCGCCGCCCGCGAACTC
>JANPIH010000166.1:0-18408 GCA_031424895.1 Rhodospirillales bacterium | reverse complement strand
CCTGTTTGGGATCGAATCCCCGGGGCTGACGGCGGCCATTGCCCTGGCCGACCATGTGGCGGAGCTGGCGAAGTAGAGTGGGTCGCTGCGGTCGGGTTAATAGCAAACCTTGTTGACTTCGACTCATAGAACGAAAGCAAGGTTGGGCTCTGCCCAAGCCCGCCTGGTCCGGCGCGCGCCTTCGCGCGACGGGCCAAGCCCCTGGACCTTATCATTCTGAAAAAGAATGGGGATCAAAGGTTCGCCGGTTTCTTTGCGGGTCCCTCGCGGCGCGATGGCAGCGCCATGGGCTTGCCTGCTCTCAAGGGTCGAGATTTTCAGAGCTCAGCATAAGCTTCTGAATGGCTACCGCCCTAGAAGAGCCCCTCGATGCCGCCCAGATCGTTCAGGGTGATGTAATTCGCTGCAGGCACGCGCGGCAGTCCGGGCATGGTCATGATGTCGCCGCAGATTGCCACCACGAAGCCAGCTCCGGCCGACAGGCGAACGTCGCGCACTGGCAGCGTGTGGCCGGATGGGGCGCCGAGTTTCGTGGGATCGCTGCTGAAGCTGTATTGCGTTTTGGCGATGCACACCGGCACGTCGCCGTAGCCAGCTTTTTCATAGCTTTCCAGCTTCTTCGCCACGCCAGACGCCAGGTCGATACCCTCCGCGCGATAGATTTCCCGCGCGATCGTCCGGATCTTTTCTGCCAGCTTCAGGTGCGAGGGATACAGCGGTTGGTAGTTGGCCGTCTTGGCCGCGATTCGCGCTGCCACCGCCCGCGCCAGACCTTCCGCGCCCGCACCGCCGTCACTCCAGTGGGTGCAAAGGAACAGCTCTGTCCCGAGCGACGCCATCGCCTCGCGGATCGCTGCGATCTCGGCGGCGGTGTCGCTGGTGAACCTGTTCACCGCTACCACGACCGGAAGCCCAAACTTCTGCATGTTCTCAACGTGCCGTGCGAGGTTCACCACCCCGCGCGACACCGCCGCGACATCCTCGGTGCCCAGGTCCTTGCGCGCCACGCCGCCATGCATCTTCAGCGCGCGCACGGTGGCGACGACCACGGCGCAGGATGGGGCGAGTCCGGCCTGGCGGCACTTGATGTCGAGGAACTTCTCCCCGCCGAGGTCGGCGCCGAAGCCGGCCTCGGTGACGACAACGTCGGACAACTTCAGCGCCAGCCGCGTCGCGATCACCGAGTTGCAGCCATGGGCGATGTTCGCGAACGGCCCACCATGGATGAGCGCGGGCGTGCCCTCGATCGTTTGTACCAGGTTTGGCATCAGCGCGTCGCGCAACAGCACCGCCATCGCCCCGTCGGCCTGGAGTTCCGCCGCGGTGACGAAGCTTCCGTCCCGCCGTGCCGCCACCACCATGCGCCCAAGCCGCGCGCGCAGGTCGTCGAGGTCGCGGGACAGGCACAGCACCGCCATCACCTCGCTGGCCACCGTGATGTCGAAGCCATCCTCGCGGGGGAACCCGTTCGCCACGCCACCGAGCGAGCCGACGATCCCGCGCAGGGCGCGATCGTTCATATCCAGCGACCGGCGCCAGAAGATGCGCCGCGGGTCGATGCCGAGCTCGTTGCCCCAGTAGATGTGGTTGTCCAGCATGGCGGCGAGCAGGTTGTTGGCGGAAGTGATGGCGTGGAAGTCGCCGGTGAAGTGGAGGTTGATGTCCTCCATCGGCAGCACCTGGGAGTAGCCGCCGCCGGTAGCGCCGCCCTTTACCCCGAAGCACGGTCCCAGGCTCGGTTCGCGCAGCGCGACCATGGCCCTTGTGCCGATCCGGTTCAGCGCATCGCCCAGGCCGACGGTGGTTGTCGTCTTGCCTTCGCCGGCCGGCGTCGGGCTGATTCCAGTCACCAGCACCAGGGCGCCGTCGGGCTGGTCCTGCACGGAGCGGATGAAGTCCCATTCGACCTTCGCTTTGGTCTTGCCGTAGGGAACCAGGGCATCGGCCGGAATGCCGGCGCGCGCGGCAATCTCGGCAATGGGGCGCAGCGTTGCCTTGCGGGCGATATCCAGGTCTGTGTTCATGCGCCGGACGTTAGGCGAAACGGGCGCGGATGCCAAAGGAGGGCGGCGTCGTGCTGGTTACGCAGCCGTCGGTTGCGGCGACCGGTTGCGGACCTGCATTTCCCCCAGCACGGCGTCGATCGCGGCGACGAATTCGGTCATTTCGTTGGGTGTGATCGCCCCGATGCACCCGACCCGGAAGCTTGGCGTTGGGGTGTTGTAGAAATTGGAGATGAGAAAGCCGCGCCGCTTCAGGCCGTCCACGAAGGTTTGCAGGTTCCACGCCGGGTCGGCCGGGGCATGGGTGTTCATCACCACCGGCCCCTGGTGTTCGCGTGGGACATAGGGCGACAGCCCCAGCCGCTGGATGCCCTCGTACAGCGTGGCCACATTGGCGCGATACCGGGCCAGACGAGCCGACCGGCCGCCCTCGCGTTCATAGATGTCCAGCGCCACGCGGAACGCCGACAGGACCTGCACCGGAGGCGTGAAACGGAAACTGCCGGGCGAGCGCAGCATCTGCTGGTGGATGCTCTCGAGATCGAAGCTCCAGCTTCCGGCATTGCCCCGGTTGGCCGCCAACCCGTCCACGCGGCAGATCGCGAAACCCAGGCCAGGCAGCCCTTCGAAGCATTTGTTTGATGTAAATACGACGGCATCGATCTCCGGCTGCGCGTCCATGTCGAGCGGCAGCGCGCCGAAGGCCGATACGGCATCCACGATCATGCGTCGGCCTGCTTCACGCACCACGGCACCGATCGCCGCGACGTCGTGGATCACGCCGGTTCCCGTCTCGCTGTAGACGGCGCCGACATGGGTGATCGAGGGATCAGCGGCCAACGCATCGGCCACGGCCTGCGGGTTCACGGGCACCTGGTCGGGCAGCGCGAGTTCCACGACATCGCGGCCCGCCTCGCGCGCCAGCCGCGCCATTCGGTCGGCGTAGGCGCCGATCGCCGGGATCAGGATGCGCCCCGGCCTAGAATGGCCCATCGGCGCCATGAAGCTGCGCAACGCCGCTTCGGTGACGAAATGGCCGCAGCCCTGCAGCACCAGTGCGGCGTGCGTCTCCGCCCGCCCCCCGGCGATCGGCAACAGGCGCTGACACACCTCGGTCAGCACGGGGCGGAAATCGTTGTCCCAGGGCGCAATGTCCTCTGCCATGGCAGCACGGACCTCTGGGCGGGTGGTGACGGGGCCGGGAATCAGCAGCTTCATTGGGAAACCCTCGTGCAACACGTGGCCTGATCGCACGGGTTTGCGGCGAAATCCAGGGCTGGCATGATGGGGGATGGATTTGCAAAGCCTCTCTCTCCCGGACTGGCTGCCCTGGTGGGCGGTCGTGGCCCTGCTTGTGCCCGTCGCGCTCTACCTGGCGCTGTTCCTGCTGATGCCCTTCAGCACCTTCGGGTTGCGCAGCAGGCTGCGCGATCTCGAACTGCGGATTGACGCTCTGCACGAGGAGATTCGCGCCCTGACCCTGCGGCTGCCCGAGCGCGGCCCGGACTTCAATGACGACCCAAGGCCGCGCCCGCCCCCGATACCCCCCGCCCCCCGCGAAGGCCCGCAGCGTGATTTGGTATTACGTGACGCCGCACCCCGCGACGCCTCTTCCCGCGGCAGCTTTGGCGACCCGGTGGCGGACCGCATGCTCGCCTACATGCGCGACAAGGCGCAGACTGATCTGCACCGTGGGGACCAGCAGCGGACGGACCATCGCCTCCCACGCCCGCGCATCGAGCCCCGCGCGGAATCCAGGTCTGAGCCGCGATTTGTAGCACCTCGTGCCCCGGAAACTGCTGCACGGGAACCTGCTGCACGGGAACCCGCGAGCCGCGACGCGGACCTGCCACCGCCGCCAAATATTCCGGGCGCGATGCCCGAGTCGTTTGCACCTGAGGGAACTGCGCCGCCCCGCCCCCCCCCAGTACCCACACGGTTCGGGCGACGGGCTTCCAGCCCCGACCCCGATTCTGACCCGCCACGTATCGACTGGCCGCGTTGACAATGGTGCACGGCAACACCGGCCCGCACGAGGTGACAAGGCACGCTGGCTAGCCTTGCGGTTGTCAGTTTGGTAGGGTGATGTGTTTCCGCCCTGCCCTAGGGGTCGGCCAGCAGGAACCAGGCATGCCCGATTGCGACATTCCCCGGTCCAAGGCCCGCGCGTGACCGCTGCCCCGCCTTCCGGCATCAACCCCGGCCCAGAGCCAAGCGAGCCTCGGCTCGCCAGGATTGGCCACATCGCGTTCCTTGCCTCCGATACGGCCCTGGCCCAGGACGCACGGGCGCGGCTCGTCACCCGCTACGGCGACTGCCCGCCTGAGCGCGCGGATGTGGCGGTAAGCCTTGGCGGTGACGGGTTCATGCTGGAGACATTGCATCGCTTCCTCGGCACCGGCATGCCGGTCTATGGCATGAACTGCGGCTCCGTCGGCTTCCTGATGAACCGCTTTGACGAGGACGACCTGCCCGGCCGCCTCGCCCGTACCCAGTTGGCGGAGCTCCATCCGCTGCGCATGGTGGCAGTGACGGCCGATGGCGAAACCATTGAGGCGGTGGCGCTGAACGAGGTCGCCCTGCTGCGCGAACTGCGCCAGGCTGCCAAGATCAGGATTACGGTGGATGGGCGCGTGCGCCTGGCGGAGCTTGCCTGCGACGGCGTGTTGGTCTCCACGCCCGCGGGTTCCACCGCCTACAATCTTTCCGCCCACGGCCCGATCGTGCCGCTTTCGGCCAACCTTCTGCCGCTGACACCGATCAGCGCTTTCCGACCGCGGCGCTGGCGCGGCGCTCTGCTGCCCAGCACGGCAGCCGTGTTGTTCGAAGTGCTTGAAAGCGACAAGCGGCCGGTGGCCGCCGTCGCCGATTTTACCGAGGTGCGCGATGTGCTGAGTGTGCATGTTCGTGAAGACCGGGCGCTGACCGCGTACGTGCTGTTCGATCCCGACCAGGGCTTGTCCGAGCGCATCATCGCCGAGCAGTTTACCGTTTGATCACTCAATCTGGTTGATCGCCGGGCTCGGCTGTTTCACCGCAGCATTATGGGCAGTCTCCCGGCATTTTCTGCCGCGTCATTAACGTCCTGCAAACTCTTCGCGGACACTCTCTCTCCTGACGGCAGGACGCCGGCGGTGCAGGAGTCTCCTCGCCCATGTGGCGCTTCCCCAAGCGGTCTCTCTGGTCCGCCCAGCCCCGATGAACGCGCTCGTCGAAGGTCTCAAGGCCCTTGGTGCGGCCCGCCTCGTTGCCATGGGCGTGGTGGCCGTCGGCCTCCTGGCGCTGCTGGGCATGCTTGCCATGCGGGGTGGCACGGACCGCATGGCACTGCTTTATGCCGAGCTTGACGCGCGCGAGGCCGGACAGATCGTTGAGTTACTCGAGAAGCAGAAGATTCCACATCAGCTTGGCGGCGGCGGTACTCAGATACTTGTCCCAGCCGACCAGGTGGCCCGCATGCGCGTTCTGCTGGCCCGCGAGGGCTTACCTTCCGGCGGGTCCATCGGCTACGAGCTCCTCGATCGCGCTGACGGAATCACGCAGAGCCAGTTTCAGCAAAAGATTGCCGAGACCCGCGCGCTGGAAGGCGAGATCGCCCGCTCCATTCGCACCATCAGCGGCATCAGGGCAGCCCGCGTTCACCTCGTTCTGCCGCGGCGGGAACCTTTCGCCCGCGAAAAGCAAGAGGCGCAGGCCTCGGTCATGCTCACCACGACAGGTGCCGCCCGCCTCGATCGGGAAGCGATCCAGGCGATTGTCAACTTGGTCTCCGGCGCCGTGCCTGGGCTGCGTGCGCGCAACGTCTCGGTCGTCGACAGCCGCGGCACGCTGCTTGCGCGGGCCGGCGAGGCAATGGGCCCCGCGGCCGTCGCCATAGGCGCCGAAGAGATTCGTCGCGCCACCGAGATGCGCCTTTCCCGTGCGGTCGAGGAGATGCTGGAACGAAGCCTAGGGGTAGGCCGCGTGCGCGCCGAGGCCTCTGTCCAGATGGATTTCGACCGCATCCAGGAAACGCAGGAGAAGTTCGACCCCGAGGGCCAGGTGGTCCGTAGCTCTCAGACCGTCACTGACAACAGCAAGACGACCGAACAGGCTTCAGGGGTCTCGGTCCAGAACAACCTGCCCAATGCCGATGCCGGGAAGGAGGCTTCTGGCAGCCAGGAAGCGCGGCAGGAGGAAACCACCAACTATGAGATCGGCAAGACCGTGCGGACGATCGTGCGCGAGCAACCGCAAATCCGGCGTCTGTCAATCGCGGTTCTCGTGGATGGAATTGAGGAAAAGGGACCCAACGGCGCCTTGGCCTGGTCGCCCCGCACGCCGGAGGACCTCGAGCGCATTGTTCGGCTGGTGCGCAGTGCCGTCGGATACGACGAGAAGCGCGGCGACCATGTAGAGGTCGTCACCATGCGCTTTACCGGGGATGCCGATCTCGCGAGCCTGGAGCCGCGCGGCTTCCTTGGCCTGGGCATTGAGGCCGCCGATGTGACCCGCATGGCCCAGACGGCCGTGGTTGGCCTGATTGCGGTGCTTGCGTTGTTGATGGTGTTTCGTCCGATGGTCCTGCGCGTGACGGCGCTGGGCAAGTCGGCTTTGCCGGCCTCGGCCGCAGCGGCCCTGCCCGGCGGGGGCGCAATGGCGATTGGCGCGGACGGCACCATCACCGCCGCCTCCCTGGGTTTGGCCAACGATGTCACCCGTTTGCTGGAGGGGCCGTCTTCCGGCCAGGGCAGCCGGCCCGGCACCTCCATGACTTTCGCCAGGGATGGTGGGGGGGATGGCGGGGGGGCGGACGAGAACATGGTCAACGTAGGCAATGTAGAGGGACAGCTCCGCGCCTCCTCCCTGCGCCGCCTCACTGATCTTGTTGAAAAGCACCCGGAGGAAAGCCTGACCATCGTGCGCGCCTGGATGCAGGATGGGAACAACTGATGGCACGCGGCGACGAGTTGAACGCGATGTCTGGCGCGCAGAAGGCGGCGGTCCTGATGCTCGCATTGGGCGAGGAACAATGCGCGCGGCTGTTCAGCATGATGCACGAGGATGAGATCAAGGAGATCTCCTCGGCAATGGCCCAGCTTGGCCCGATCCGTTCCGACATGGTGGAGCGACTCTGCATAGAGTTTGCTGAGCAGATCGGCGGGGCGGGCAGCCTGGTCGGCAGCTTCGAGAATACCGAGCGCCTGCTGCTCAAGACCCTGCCGCGCGAGCGGGTCTCCCAGATCATGGAGGAGATCCGCGGCCCGGCCGGTCGCACCATGTGGGACAAACTTGGCAACGTGCACGAGGCGGTGCTCGCGAACTACCTGAAGAACGAATATCCGCAGACCGTCGCGGTCGTTCTCTCCAAGGTGCGTGCCGACCACGCGGCGCGCGTGCTTGCCATGCTCCCGGACAGCTTCGCGATGGAAGTGGTGATGCGGATGCTGCGGATGGAATCCGTCCAGAAGGACGTGCTCGACGGTGTCGAACGTACGTTGCGGGCGGAGTTCATGTCCAACCTCGCCCGGAGCACGCGCCGCGATGCGCACGAGATGATGGCTGAGATCTTCAACAACCTCGATCGCCAGGCGGAGGCCCGCTTCATCGCGGCGCTGGAGGAGCGCAACCGCGAGGCAGCAGAGCGGATCAAGTCGCTCATGTTCACCTTCGATGACCTGCAGAGCCTTACGCCGATGGCGGTGCAGACCCTGTTGCGCAGCATTGAGAAGGAGAAGCTGCCGCTGGCGCTCAAGGGTGCGTCGGAGAAGTTGCGCGAGTTGTTCTTCAGCAACCTGTCCGAACGTGCAGGCAAGATGCTGCGCGAAGAGATCGAGGGGCTTGGTCCCGTGAAGCTGCGCGAAGTCGACGAAGCACAAGCAAGCATTGTCGCCCAAGCCAAGGAGATGGCCGCCCAAGGCCAGATCGAGATCGGCGAAGGCAAGGATGAGGAGATGGTGTACTAGACCATGGCATCCAATCGACCCACGTTTGGTGACGCACTGGCGCTATTTGCCCGTGACTTCGACGATCCTGCGGCGCTGGACGACGTGATCGTACTCGACGAACAGGAGCCGTCGGACAGTTTACCAGAACCAGCGCCGCCGCCGATCACGAATGCCTCGCTTGAGGAGGCCTGTGCGATCGCTCACGCAGACGGGCTGCGCCAAGGTCGTTCAGAAGCCGCCGGCGCCCGCGATGCCGAGCGCGACGCCATGATGGCGAGTCTTCTTGCCGAGCTACGCGGAGCTGAGGCAGATCTGCGCAAGACGGTTGAGGTGGCTGGCACGCGTCTGGCCGGGCTCGTCCTCGCTTCGCTCGAGGCAAGTTTCCCCACCCTATGCATGCGGCACGGTGCCGCCGAGGTGGTCCGCTTCACCCGCGACATCGTCGTGCTTCTTGGTGAGGAGCCACGGATCGTCATCCGCGTACACCCCACACTGCATCCGCCGCTTGAAGCGATGCTGGCGGGGCTGGAGCCGGAACGGCGCGAAGCAATCCTCGTCGAGCCACGCGACACCATCCCGCCCGGCGACGCTCGCATCGCATGGCGCCACGGCTTGGCCACTCGCGACACCGCCGCGCTGCGTGTGCGTCTGGAGGAGGTGCTCGCTTCACTTGGCCTCGCACCTGAGGCCTCCCATCCCACGACCGCCGATTTCGTCGCCGCTGAATCCTTAGCCGCCCACTGAAAGACTGGAATCACACAATGCCCGAGGATATGGATCTCGCCGAACTCGCGGACCCCGCCGCCGCTGCCGTGGATGCCACCGGTGTGCGCAGCGCTCGGGACCTGGAGGCCGTTTACGACATTCCGGTCACCGTCAGCGCCGTGCTGGGCAAGTCCACCATGCAGGTGGCGCAGTTGCTCAAGCTTGGCCGAGGCGCGGTGGTGGAGCTTGACCGCAAGCTCGGCGAGGCGATCGACATTTATGTCAACAACCGGCTGGTCGCGCGCGGCGAGGTGGTGATGGTCGATGACAACCGCCTCGGCGTGACCATGACCGAGATTGTCAAGGCCGACCGCGCCTCGTGACGCGCATATCCTGAGCGGCTGGAGTTCTCGCATGCGCATGATGATCATCGGTGGACTCTCGGGCGAACTGGCCCAGGCTGCCCGGCTGGCCATTGACCGCGGCGCCCGCATCGACCAGGCGGACACCCGCGATGCGGCCTTGGCAACGTTGCGTCGCGATCCGCGTGTCGACCTTGTATTGTGCGAATTGTCCCAGGATATCGGTGCGCTTGTCAGGGCGCTTGCTGCCGAGCGAATTGCCGTGCCGGTCGTCGCCTGCGGCGTGAACCCCGACCCCGACGCAGCCGTTGACGCCATCCGCGCCGGTGCGCGTGAGTTCCTGCCTCTGCCCCCGGATGCCGAACTGATCGCCGCCATTCTCGATGCAGTCGCCGGCGGCAAGCGCTCTGTAGTGGTTCGAGACCCGCTTATGCTGGCCACGCTCAAGCGCGCCGAACAGGTTGCGACCGCCGATGCCTCGGTGCTCATCACCGGCGAGAGCGGCACCGGCAAGGAGGTGCTGGCCCGCCACATACACCGGCGTTCGCGCCGCAGCGCCGCTGCCTTCGTCGCGCTGAACTGCGCCGCCATCCCAGAGAACCTGCTCGAGAGTGAGCTTTTCGGTCATGAGAAGGGTGCCTTCAGCGGTGCCGTGGCCCGTCGCGTGGGTAAGTTCGAGGCAGCCGACGGCGGCACCCTTCTGCTCGATGAAATCGGCGAGATGGACATCCGCCTTCAGGCCAAGCTGCTGCGTGCGCTGCAGGAGCGTGAGATTGACCGCATCGGTGGCAGCGGTCCCGTGCAGGTCGACGTGCGCATCCTAGCCACGACAAACCGGGAACTCTTGAAGGAGGTTGCCGCTGGCCGGTTCCGTGAGGACCTCTACTTCCGCCTCAACGTCATCAGCTTACACGTTCCAGCGCTGCGCGACCGTCCGGCGGACATTCAGGCGCTGGCCAACCATTTCGCCCGGCGCTTTGCCGAGGTTAATGGACTGCCGAATCGGCCGCTTTCGGATGGTGCGCACCGACGCCTCGCGACCCATCCCTGGCGGGGCAACGTGCGTGAACTGGAGAACACGCTGCACCGTGCGGTGCTACTGGCGCATGGCGATTGGATCGACGTTGACGCGATCGAGGTCGCCCCGCGCCAAGTCTCACACGGCGCAGCTGTGCCTTCCCATGACCAGTCAGCGGGTCCCTTCATTTCCCCATCCGGCAACACCGGTGTCGCATCGCTCGTTGGCCGCCGCATGGAAGAAGTAGAGCGCGACCTGATCCTGGAGACGCTGCATCACACGCTGGGCAACCGCACCCATGCCGCCACAATTCTCGGAATCTCCATTCGTGCCTTGCGCAACAAGCTGCGCGACTACAGCGCCTCCGGTGTAAGAGTACCCCGGCCGCCCGCCGGACTTGCCGTCTACGCCGTCGCCGCCGAGGCCGTCTGACGCATGGCATCTTCCCCGCTCGCAGGCACCATTGCGGGTTCACTCGGCACATTGCTTGGCCGGGTACGCCCATTCACGCCTGGGAGCGACGTGTGGCTGGCTACGGGTGTCATCGCGCTGCTCTCGGTGCTTATCATTCCATTACCTACCTTGGTTTTGGACGTGGGGCTCGCTCTGTCCATCACCTCCTCGGTGTTGGTGCTGATGGTGGCCGTGTTTCTTCATCGCCCACTGGATTTCACCAGCTTCCCGACCCTGCTTCTGCTCACTACCCTGTTGCGCCTATCACTGAACGTCGCCACTACCCGACTGATACTCTCCCACGGACAGGAGGGGCCACAGGCTGCCGGCCATGTCGTAGCCGCCTTTGGCGGCTTCCTGATGGGCGGCGACATCGTGATCGGCGCGATCCTCTTCGCCATCCTTCTCATAGTGAATTTCATGGTCATCACGAAAGGCTCGGGCCGTATCGCCGAGGTTGCTGCGCGCTTCAGCCTCGATGCCATGCCCGGCAAGCAGATGGCCATCGACAGCGACCTCTCTGCCGGCCTCATCGATGAAAAGACGGCCCGCAAGCGGCGCGCCGAGCTGGAGGAGGAGAGCGGCTTCTATGGTGCCATGGATGGCGCAGCAAAGTTCGTTCGCGGCGACGCCGTTGCCGGACTTATCATCACGGCCATCAACATCGTCGGTGGCCTAACGATTGGCCTGATGCGCCACGGTATGAGCTTCGGCGATGCGGCGACGACCTACACCACCCTTACCATCGGTGACGGCCTTGTCAGCCAAATTCCCGCGTTGCTGGTGTCGGTTGCGGCTGGCATCGTGGTGACTAAAGGTGGTACTGAGGGTTCAGCCGATGCCGCACTGGTCCGCCAGCTCGGCGGCAGCCCCAAGCCACTCGGCATGGCCGCGGGAGCCGCCGCCCTGCTCGCGCTGATGCCTGGACTGCCTGCCCTTCCGTTCTTGTTGCTCGCTGGTCTCGCCGGAGCCAGTGCCTGGATGCGCCATCGCAACCCTCCACGCATGGAAGGCGAAGTGCCGGAGGCGCCGCTGCCCGCCGCCGCCGAGGCACCGATCAGCGATACGCTGCGCATCGACATGGTCCGCGTTGAGCTGGGCTATGGTCTGCTGGTGCTCGCAGGTGGCGATGCGCCGCGCCTCACCGAGCAGATCAAGGGGTTGCGCCGCGCCATCGCCGCAGAGATGGGTTTCGTCCTTCCCCCGGTCCGCATCCAGGATAACATGGCGCTCCAACCCGACACCTACTTCGTGCGGATCAAGGAGATTGTCGCAGGTCAAGGCATGGTTCGGCCCACCATGGTGCTTGCCATGGATCCGCGCGGCGGCCTGCCTGATCTAGAGGGGGAGCCAACACACGAGCCCACCTTCGGCCTGCCCGCCAAGTGGATCGAGGCCAGCCTGCGCGACGAGGCGGCCTTCCGCGGCTGCACCGTCGTCGACCCCCCAAGTGTTCTCACCACGCATTTGACCGAACTTATCAAGCAAAACATGGCAGAACTGCTTTCCTTCGCCGAGACCCAGAAGCTGCTCGATGAGTTGCCGCGAGAGCATCAGAAGCTGGTGGGCGAGTTGATCCCCGGCCAGATACCCGTGGGCGGTGTCCAACGCGTTCTCCAAGGCTTGCTGGTCGAGCGCGTCTCCATCCGTGATCTACCGACCATCCTGGAAGGTATCCAGGAGGCTTGTGCCGGCCAAGCGCGCGCGATTCCCGCCATCGTCGCCCACGTCCGTTCTCGGCTGGCCCGGCAACTGAGCGATGCCCACATGGGACCGAACGGCTACCTGCCCCTTATCACTCTCTCGCCAAGCTGGGAGGAGGCATTCCATGAATCGCTGATCGGCAGCGGGGAAGAACGTCAGCTGGCCATGGCACCTACCCGGCTTGCCGACTTCATGAACCGCCTGCGCATCGAGTTCGATGCGGCTGCCGGTGCTGGCGAAGCGCCAGTGCTTCTCACCAGTGCTCCCCTGCGCAGCCATGTCCGCGCCATTGTCGAACGTATCCGTCCCGAAACCCCAGTGATGGCGCAGACGGAAATCCACCCCCGCGTGCGTATCCGCACCGTCGGCAGCATCTGATGCGTGGCCGCTAGATGCGCATAAAGCTTTACCGCTCCCCGTCGATGGCCGATGCGATGCGCCAGGTGCGCGCCGCGCTCGGCCCTGACGCGCTCATCCTTTCCACTCGAAGGGTCGCCGACGGGGTGGAGGTCACTGCCGGGCTCGAAGCCGCCGACGAGCCCGCTATCCCTCCGCGCCCTGCGCCACCGTCACCGACATCGCGGCCCGCTGACCAACCGGCAAAGCCGCACGCTTCTCCACAATCGGCGACACTCGCCTTCCACGGCGCCTCGCTCGCGCTACGTGGCCGCTTGGCTGGTGGTCCGCTGCCCTTCGCGCTTGCCGCTGCGCTGCGCTTCGCGCCGCTTCCGTTGGCTACCGGCGACCGCCCATTGTTGCTCGCGGGCCCCCCGGGCGCGGGAAAGACCCTCAGTACCGCACGTCTCGCAACAAGGCTCGTCATGGCCGGCACGCCGCCACTCGTGGTTACGGCCGATGGCCAGCGAGCCGGCGCCACGGAGCAACTCGCGGCCTTCACGCGTGTGCTGGGCCTCAAGCTGCTGGTTGCGAGTTCACCAGCAGCCCTGCAGCGAGCACTGACGCACCGGGCAGGTGGTGCTCCCGTTTTGGTCGACAGTGCTGGCGCCGATCCCTATGACCCTGGCCAAGTCGCGGCGCTTGCAGCCCTGGCTGCGGCCATCGATGCTCGGATCGCCCTGGTTCTGCCAGCAGGCATGGACCCCGCAGAGGCCACGGACATTGCTGCCGCCCATCGCGACTTCGGCGCTGACCTGCTGGTCGCCACCAAGCTCGATGTTGCACGACGCATCGGCAGTGTTCTCGCGGCAGCTGAGGCCGGGCTAACTCTGGCCGAGGCAGGCATCGGCCCTGGTGCAGCCGATGGCATGGTTTCGCTTACCCCCGATCTGCTCGCCCGCCGCCTCCTGCAGGTTCCGCTCTCTATTGCCCTGCTCAAACGGGAAGTCGCTGTATGACCACTGCTCCCACATTGTCGTCCGGGCGGCCCACCCCGGAGCTACCGCTACCTGGCCGTCCTGGGCATGTCATCGCCATTGCATCCGGCAAGGGCGGAGTAGGGAAGACGTGGTTCGCCATTACTCTCGCACATGCCCTGGCCCGAAAAGGCCGTCGTGTGCTGCTGTGCGACGGCGACTTGGGGTTGGCCAATGTCGACATCCAGCTCGGCCTGATGCCCTCGCATGATATTGCGAGCGTCATTGCGGGCCGCGTCGCACTTGCAGATGCCGTTCTTCGCCACGAAAGCGGCTTTGCCATCCTGGCCGGCCGCTCTGGTTCAGGCACACTCGCCAGCCTGGATAAAGCGGCCTTGGAAAAACTGCTCTTTGCCCTGCGCGACGCCTCTCGTGCCTACGATCATATCGTGCTTGACCTTGGTGCCGGCATCGACCGCACGACCCGCCGTCTCGCTCGATTCGCCCACCTGTTGCTTGTGTTGGCGACCGAGGAACCCACGAGCCTCACCGACGCCTACGCCGTACTAAAAATGCACCATACTGATGGTGGGGCCGAGGCCGCCGAGAGCGAAGCTCGCATCGTAGTCAACCAAGCCAGTACTGCTGCGGCTGGAGAGCGAACATACGCTACCCTGGCCCGCGCTTGTGCCGCATTTCTCGGCCATACGCCTAAACTCGCCGGCATTATCCGCCGCGATGACCGCGTGCGCGACGCCATACGCCGCCAGACCGCTCTGTTCAAGCGGCACCCGAATGCCCCGGCGGCTGACGACGTGGAGCGCTTGGTTGGAGGCCTGCTAGCATAAAGGAGAAGATTGCGGCGCGGCAACGCCTGACAGCGACTGAGCGGACCCGGGTGTGTTGTATCCATCCGGCGAAGGCTGCGGGTGGGGTAGGACGATGCGGAGCGCTGGGGTCAGGTGGTCTTTTTTGCAATACTTGTGCGGACCGCGTTGCGTCGGTTGGTGATGCGGCGGAGGACGATCCTGATTGAGGTTTCGTCAATCTCTGTTGGGTCCCAGGTCTCCAGGTATTCCGCGACTTCGCCGTGGTCGGGGTGCTTGGGATGGGCAAGGGCGTCCCGCATGTTGTAGTCGCCGCGGGTGCCGCTGCAGGTCTCCGGCAGGCAATTCCACTCGCCTCCGACGTAGTTGAGGTAGGAGACGCCCGGCAGGCCGGTGCGGATTTTGGGTACGGTAGTACCAACCGCCTGAATTGATGAATCGTTGGGGAATTCCCTCGACGCGGTGAGGTATGATTCGCCGCTCCCTGAAGGCTTCGGCTTCTGGGTATGTTTCTATGGTTTCACCGGTTGAACTGACTCGCCGTGATATTCCTGCGTCTGATCTTCGTCGGTTTGCGCGGCAGTTGGAGACTGGCCGAGAGGCGTGCCGCCTACTGGCCATTACGATGGTGCTGGAGGGCGTGTCGCGCTCGGAGGCATCTGCTGCGAACGGGATGGATGTGCAGACGCCGCGCGACTGGGTGCTGCGCTACAATGCGGATGGCGTGGCCGGACTGCGCGACCGGGGCGGTCAGGGTCGTCGACCTGCCTTGTCGGCGGATCAGTTGGCGGCGCTGAAGGCGGCGGTGATCGAAGGACCGGATGCTGCGCGCGACGGGGTGGCGCGGTGGCGCTGCGTCGACCTTTAAGGCTGGCTTGCTGTCAAATCGCCTGCAATTCCGACCCCCATTTCGCGTCCAATGTTGACCCCTCGATGGGCATTTTCTAGAGCTTATCCCCGTCATGGATAGGAGGGGCCCGCGCCCGTAGCGCAGCGCCCTGAGCGTTGCGCGGAGCGGAGGGCGCGGGAGGTTCCTGTGCATGACGGGGGTAAGCGTGAGAGGAGGCTGGTCAGTCCCGGCCGAATCCACGAGGCGGGACGATCGCCTGAAGTTCGCTGAGGTCCAGTTCGCAGATAGCGCGCAGCGCCTCGGCGGTGGCGCTGTCCTGAAGGTTCTCCGGCAGACGATCCAGCCAGGCCGCGAACTCTGCCTGCGCTTGCATGAGGCCGGTGACGTGGTCGGTCCAGCGCCGGGCCCGGCCGCGGTGATCCGCCGGTCGGCTGTTGCGGACGATCGGCACACCGGCCGCGCGCGCGGCGCGATAGCGGGCCTGGCGCTCGGCGTCGGTCATGGCTGTTTCACCGATCGATTTGCGGGGCATGGTTTCCATTCATAAGCGTTACGTCACGATACGTGGGGCCGGCTATGACGGCTCAATTACGGTTCTTGAAGCGCCAGCTGGTGTTGCCGGTCTCGATGATATCGCAATGATGGGTCAGCCGATCGAGCATGGCGGTCGTCATCTTGGCGTGGCCGAAGATCTGCGGCCAATCGGCGAAGGCGAGGTTGGTGGTGATCAGCAGGGAGGTGTTCTCGTAGAGTTTGCTGATCAGGTGGAACAGCAACTGTCCGCCGGGCTGGCTGAACGGGAGGTAGCCGAGTTCGTCGATGACGATGAGGTCGTAGCGCAGCAGCTTCTCGGCGAGGCGTCCGCTGCGGCCGGCGGCCTTCTCCTGTTCGAGTTGGTTGACGAGGTCGACGAGATTGAAGAAGCGCCCCCTGGCACGGGTGCGGATGACGGCGGAGGCGACGCCGATGGCGAGATGGGTTTTGCCGGTGCCGGTGCCGCCGATGAAAATGGCGTTGCGCTTGGCATCGAGAAAGGCGCCAGAGGCGAGCTCGCGCACCTGGCCGGCATCCACGGGCGTGTCAGCAAAGACGAATTTGTCGAGGTCCTTGAGGACGGGGAACCTGGCGCCGCCGATCCGATAGCTGATCGAGCGTGCCTGGCGGTGGGTGTGCTCGGCGCGGATCAGGCTGGCGATGAGGGGATAGATCTCGTCGCGCCGGTTCAGCCCCTTGCCGGCGATCTCGTCGAAGCTGGCACGCATGCCGTAGAGCTTGAGGCCGCTCATGGCCTCGAGGATTTCATGGCGTTCCATCAGGCGAGCGTCCTTATGTTGTCGTAGCAGCCGCAATCGGCCACGGGTTCGATCTTCAGGCGCAACGCGTGGGGCGTGGTGATGCTGGGTGGTGGTGTTGGCTGAAGCTGTCGCGCCAGCACGGCCAGGATGACGTCGCCGCTGGCGACGCCGGCCGCGAGCGCCTCGGTGCAGGCGGCTTCGACCGCGCCCAACCCATGGTCGGGTACCGCGCCCAGCACCTTGACGAACTGGCGATCGCCATCAGCATGATGCTTCAGCTTCGCGCGGACCTGGGCCAACGCCGGCGGCAGATCCCAGTCCTTGAACGGCGCGCCATTGCGCAAAGCACCAGGCTTCTTCATCAGCACCGGCAGATAGTGCCAGGGATCGTAGATCACCTGGTCACGCCGGAAGTGGCGCGGATGCTCGGCCACGACCGCGTCGTTGCAGAGCACGACGATGCGTTCCGCGTGGCTGCGCACCAGCACCATCCGGCCGGCGGCGCGGGCGTCGACACTGTAGCGGTTGTGATCGGCCATGATCAGGCAGGTGGTGGTGGCGCGCACCGCCTTCTCGACGAAGCCGTCGAATGGGCCGCGCAATTCCATCAGACTGGGTCGTTCGTCCTGGAACACCTCCCAGATCGTCCGGTCCTTGAACTCCGGATGCTGGGTGCGCTTGGCAAAAGCGATGCACTGGTCGGCCAGCCAGGCGTTCAGCTCGACCAGGCTCTTCACCCGTGGCTTGGGGCGGAACAATTGGTCGCGCAGCGCGCCGACCTGGTTCTCGACCTGACCCTTCTCCCAGCCTGAGGCGGGTGTACAAGCCACCGGCTCGATCAAATGGTGGGAACACATCTGCAGGAAGCGGCGATTGTATTGGCGTGCCTTGCCAACGAAGATCGCCTCTACAGCCGTCTTCATATTATCGTAAATGCCGCGCCGGCAAACGCCGCCGAAGAAGGCGAACGCCTTGTCGTGGGCATCGAACACCAGTTCCTGCGTCTCACGGAAGTAGGCACGCACGAACGGCATCCGGCTGTGCGACAGCTTCATGTGCGCCGCCTTGATCGTCAGCGGCAGACCCTGCAACGTGATCGTCTCGTGGCTCCAGTCGAACTGGTAGGCTTCGCCAGGGGCAAAACTCATCGGCACGAATGCATGCGCCGGAACCCGGGCCCGTTCGTCCCGCCACGCCCTGACGAACCGGTGCACGCTGTCGTGGGCACCGTCATAGCCGCGCCCGCGCAACTCCTCGAACAACCGCTGCGTCGACCGCCGCTCGCGCCGTGGCAGCTTGGCTTCCTTCTCAAGCATCTCGCCTAGAACCGCCACCCACTCACCGAGCTTCGGTACCGGCTGCACGCCGCGTTCGTATTTGAACTCGGTCTTCTGGCTGCGGATCACCCGGCGCACCGTCGCCCGTGATACCGCAAGCCGCCGAACGATCTCCTTGATCGGCCAACGCTGCTCAAAATAGGCGCGACGGATCCCGCCGATCAGATCCACACCGATCATCCCCACACGCCCTTCCCGACCACAAAAGGCCAAAAGGAAGGGACACTGACAGAACGTCAGAGGGGTCGAATTTGGACGCCAAAACGCCTCTCAGGGGGGTCACTATTGCAAGCGATTCTACACGCACTGCGAGGCGTAGGTGGCCTGCCTCAACACCTATCAGTTTCATCCTGATGCCCAGAGCGGCGGCAATGGCAGTCCGAAGGTGACGAGCCTGACGATGCGCCGCAGCCCTCTGGTGAACCAAGATAGCCGGCTTCGGCTCAGGTTTCTCGGTTGACGACGGGCGGTTTTTTTTCGTCGACGGAGGGATTGGTGGCGGCGTCCCATTGCCCGGTGGAAACCGCGAAGTAGAGTGCGAGGCTCATGACCAATAGCAGACGGGACAGCCGATCTGGTGTCTGCAACTGGCTCTGTTCGAGACCGAAGCCGCG
>JANPIH010000165.1:0-3678 GCA_031424895.1 Rhodospirillales bacterium | reverse complement strand
CAGCAGGCGTCGCTCGCCCGCCGCCACGCGCTGGTCGAGCCAACGGGCAATGCGGCGGTGGTGGGCGGGGGTTTGCAGGTTTTGGGCCTGGTTCCAGACCCAGGTGAACTCGATGAAGTCAGTCTTCAGCCTCGGATTCATCCGCCGCATTCTCCTGGGCAAGGGCGGCCCGCGCGCGGGCGACCATGGCGTTGGGATCGTCGCTGTCCTGGGTGGTGCCCCCTTCGATCTGTTGCAGCGCATGGATGTGATTGATCGCCGCGCGGGCGGCGTTGTGACGGGCCAGGAAGCGCTTCGCACGCTCGGGATCGTCGTCGTTGCTGCCCATGAAGTTCTCGTATTCGGTCTCGACACGGGCGCGCCTTGGACTGACGGCGCCACCCGGGCGGCGGGGCCGGGCCACCTCAGAGCCTCGGCTTCACCGCGCGGACGAACAGCGTGCCGGCATCGACCGTGATCGACCCGCCGCTGATGTTCTGTGCCGTGACGCGCACCTGGTTGGTGGACGCGGTGCCACCCACGGCCGCGTGGAACACCACGCCGCCACTCTGAAAGCCGCTGTCCTTGGCGAAGCCCGCGCCAACCAGGTCGCCCTGGCGAACGCCGGCCAACGTGACGTCGCGCGTGGCCGTCGCACCCGCCGCCAGCGGGGGCACCACCCAGCCGGTGTCGGCTGTGGTGTATTCCCGAACACCCCATTTCCGCCCGCCGCCGAACAGGACCATCGGCGCCTGCGTGGCGGGGGCGTAGAGCCGCAGCGCCTTGAGCACCGCCGTCGCCGACCCGCCCCGCACGCCGATCACGGCGAAGCGCGCATTGGCGTGCAGCGTCACACGTTGCAGCCGGTTCAGCGCCACACCGGCGGACAGGCTGTCGAGGTTGGAGTTGCCCTCCCACCACATCGACGGCGCGCCGGTCCACAGAATGTTCATGTTCGACAGCAGCGCCGGCGAGGCGCTGTCCAACACGTTCTCGGCGGCATCGAACTGCATCACCACCGGGCGTAGCTCCTGGCCCTCGGCGGCAATGAAGAATTCACGGCATTCGGCGCAATCGACCACGAACCCCAGCGCGCGGGAGGTGGGGATGGTCACGCTCTCGGCGTTGAGGCCAAAAAGCGGCAAGCCGGCGAACCCGAAGCCGGTGAGGTTCGTGGGCGGCCCGGCCGGATTGCTGGACAGCACCACCATCTCCTCGAACCCCACGCCGCCGGCACCGTCGATGGTCTGGCGGAAGGCGCGGGCGCGGATGTTGGCGGCATCCGCCACCAGCCGCGGCGTGCCCTGCGCGGCGGCCGCCTGGTGCAGCGGTAGCACCGTGCCGCCAGCGCGCGTGGCCGTGCCGGTGTAGTCGATGCCGTTGCCGGTGAAGGCATAGGTGCCGGTGTAGGCGACCTCATAGACGCAATCATTCGCGCCGCCGGTGTGGCGGGCCACGAACGGACTGCACGCCTCCATACGGATGCCGCGAGCCATGACGTTGCGGGCATCGGCCGCTTCGATCAGGAACGGAATCGCATCCACCGTGCCCGGCGTGCCCTGCCGCTGCAGTTCGAACGCCGGCGAGGTGAACAGATGCTGGTTGTGCCGGTTATAGGCGCCGGCGGCGTTGGAGAAGCGGATGCCGAACCGGGACTGCGTCGGGTTGCAGTCCGACGCGCAGGCGAAATGCCCGCCGATATAGTTGACCGAGTTGTTCCAGCCCGCCGCAGTCGCGGTACGGACATCCAGACCAATGCGGTTGTTGACGATGCGGCCCAGCAGCATCGTGCTGTCCTCGAAGCCGCGATCCTCACCCAGCGTGCGGACGCCGATGGTGAAGCCCTCGGCCTGCCTGATCTCGACATGGCAGGCATCGAGATTGCGCAGCACGATGCCGATATCGGCCTCGCTGGACCAGTCGGACTGCGTGGCGCGCAACACGCGCAGGCCCTCATAACGCTTCGTCGCGTTGCGGAAGGCGCCGCCATTGCCGATCGTCAGCGCCGCGCCCGCCGGCCCGGCATACAGGATCAGGCCACGCATCAGCAGGCCGCCGGCATCGCCGCTGAAGATCAGGGGCATTGTGGTGCGATGCGTGCCCTCGCCGATCACCAGCACCTTGCCCGACACCGCCGCCGCATTCATCGCCGCCTGCAAGGCCGGGCCGTCATCGGTGCTGCCATTGCCGGTGCTGCCGAAATCGCGCGCCGACAACGTCTCGGAGAACTTGTCCTCCACACTGCGCGGCACCGCGCCGGGAAATGCGCTGGTGATAGATCCGCCCTGCGGAAACAGCGCGACATTGCCCACCGCGTCGAACCCCAGCATCCGCCCCGCCCGGCCACCGGCCAGCGGCAAGACCATGCTCGCCGTCTCGGACGGATCGAGGCGCAGCGCATTGCTCAGCGCATCCTGAGCCTCCTGCAACGCGGCCACCTGGTAATCCAGCTCATCATTCAGGACTCGGGCGCGCAACACGCCGTTCTCCTGGAAATCGCTGGTGCGCGACAACCGCAGCCGCCGCAGCAAGGTCAACCGCCGCCCGGCCGACGGCGCCGCGGCGAACACCACCTGGCCGCCCGCGCTCTGCCCCGCGCCCGTGACGGAATACCCGCCGAACTGCCGCACCCCATCCAACCGCACCTCGAGATCCGCCACGGCGAAAATCGGGAAGGGATAGGTGAACGCCACCTGCACCCCGTCCGCCGCGTATTGCACCCGCGGCGCCACGTCGCCGATCCGTATATGCTCAGCCATGCTCAGGCTCCTGAATGAATGGGGTGGGGTGGGGTGGCGTGGGTGAATCTGGAGAGGGCTTTGCCCTCCCCAGACCCCACCCACCAAAAGCCGAAGAGCCGTTGGAACCCAGGTGATCGGGGATGCGGGAGGAAGCCTGTCGCGCGTGACGAACAGGCGCGCGTGGCCCCCTCCCGCATCCCCGATAAATCCCGGTCCGGGGGCGGGTCGCCCCTGGTTGGGTGGGGTACGGGGAGGGGCAAAGCCCTTCCCCGGGTCGCCCGCGCGACCTCTCCCCACCCCGTTCAGTCCAGCAGGTTGCGCAGGGCGCCGCCTATGCTGCCCGCGGCGCGGGTGAAGCCGGTGAAGGAGGTGTCCTGGTTGAGCAGCGAGGCGCGGCCGGAGGCCAGGCGGGCGCGGAAGGCGGCGTCGCTGTCCTGTGCGGTGGCGGCGGCGTCGGCGGCCAGGCCGGTGGTGATGGCGCGGCCGGAGCTGTCGTCGGCGCTGATGCCGGAGGCGGCGAGGCGGGCGCGGGTGGTGGCGACGGTGCGGGCCAGTTGGATCTGGCGGGCGCGCAGCTCGGCCTGTTGCTGGGCCACCAGTTGTTGCTGGCGTTGGCCTTCGCCGGCCTGGTTGGCCTGCGCCTGGGCCAGTTGGGTGGCTTGTTGCGCCTGTTGGCTGCGGTTCTGCGCGTAGATGCTGGCGCCGGCGCCGACCAGCGTGGCGATGGAGGCGAGTGCGGCCATCAGTCGGTGATCCTCATCTCGGTGGTGACGGAGAGCAGCGTGAGCGGCAGCGGCGTGTCGTCCTCGATGCGCCACAGCGGGCGCATGGCGTCCCGCCGCCAGCCCAGCGCGCGCAGCTTGGCATCGCCGGTGAAGCGGGCGGGGGCGGCGTCAAGCAGTGGCGTGTCGAGCCTGCGGAACGGCACCGGTTCGGGCCCACGGCCGACATCGACGGC
>JANPIH010000164.1:0-9195 GCA_031424895.1 Rhodospirillales bacterium | reverse complement strand
CGGCCAGCAGCAACAGCTCGCCATCGCCCGCGCCCTGATCATGAAACCCCGCCTGCTGGTGCTGGACGAACCCACCGAGGGCATCCAGCCCTCGATCATCAAGGACATCGGCCGCATCATCGACCTCCTGCGCACCAGGGGCGGCATGGCCATCCTCCTCGTCGAGCAGTATTTCGATTTCGCCCGCGACCTTGCCAGCCGCATCATCGTCATGGACCGTGGCGACGTGGTCCTGAACGGCCGCCGCGAGGAGCTTGACGAAAACGATGTCCGCCGCCGTCTCTCCGTATGAGCCCCGCCTGCAGCGCTCCACCGGCACGCTCCACGTCACCTATCGCGACCGCGACGGTACAACCGCCCTCGCCGACCTGCGCCAGGAAGGCTGCCTCAAGGCCCGCTTCCCCCGCCCCACCGGCTGGGCCGAAGCCGTCATGCTCAACTCCTCGGGCGGCGTCGCGGCCGGCGACCACCTCACCCTGCGCCTCGAAGTCGGCCCGAACGCCCAGGCCACCTTCACCGCCCAGGCCGCCGAACGCTTCTACCGCGCCCGCCCGGCCGACGCCCCCGCCACAGTCCAAACCACGCTTGCGGTCGCCGAAGGCGCGTCGGCCGAATGGCTCCCCCAGGAAACCATCCTCTTCGACGCCTGCGCCCTCACCCGCACCCTGTCCATCGACCTCGCCGAAACCGCATGGTTCCTCGGTGTGGAAACCCTCGTCTTCGGCCGCGCCCTGATGGGCGAGACCGTCCAAACCACCCGCCTGCGCGACACCATCCGCCTCCGCCGCGGCGGCAAACTCCTGCTGCACGACGCCATCCGCATCGAAGGCGAAGCCGCCCCCCTCCTCGCCCAGCGCGCCAGTGCCGCCGGCGCCATCGCCATGGCCACCCTCATCCACGCCGCCCCCGCCGCCCCCGCCATGCTCGAACCCCTCCGCGCCGCCCTCGCCACCACCCAGGCCCAAGCCGCCGCCAGCACCTGGAACAACATCCTCGTCGCCCGCATCGTCGCCCCCGACAGCGCCACCCTGCGGACCACCATCGTTGCGGCCCTGACCGTACTGCGCGATTCTCGCCCCCTCCCCCGCGTCTGGAGTTGCTGAGCAAGATGAACCTCACCCCCCGCGAGAAAGACAAGCTCCTCATCTCCATGGCAGCCATCGTCGCCCGCCGCCGCCTCGAACGCGGCGTCAAGCTCAACTACCCCGAAGCCATCGCGCTGATCACCGATTACGTCATCGAAGGTGCCCGCGACGGCCGCTCGGTGGCCGACCTCATGCAAGCCGGCGCCCACGTCATCACCCGCGACCAGGTCATGCCCGGCATCATCGAAATGATCCACGACGTCCAGGTCGAAGCCACCTTTCCGGATGGCACCAAGCTCGTCACCGTCCACGAGCCCATCCGGTGACGTCACCCGCCCCAGGGATCGATCAGACGAAGCCCACACCCGGCAAAGTCGCGCAGATCACGCGTCGCCAGCACCGCGTCATGCGCCAGCGCGATGCCCGCGATCTGGCAGTCCTCCGCATGGATCGGCCGCCCGGCTTCGAGCCTCAGGGCCCAGATGCGCGCCGAATTCTGCGCAGCCGCCTCGTCGAATGCCAGCACGCGCCCGTCCAGCAGCGATGCGAGCAGGCGCGGAATATGCCCTTCCAGATCCTGTCGTCGCCGCCCCTCGGGCAACCGCGCGATCCCGCGCCAAAGTTCGAACACGGTCACCGCCGTCGTCCAGACCTGCTGCGCTTTCTGCCGATCCAGCCAGTCCAGAATGCGCCTCTCCGGCCGCGGCAACGCCAGCGCCGAAATGACATTGGTATCGAGAATGACCATCACCCGGCGTCATTCATCCTCATCGGGCGGCCCCCATTCCGGCCCCGAGAAATCCAGGACCGGCCGACTGGTCATGTGCACCTCCTCGATCTCCGGCATCGGGCAATCCTTGAACAGGTTCGCAATCTGCGTCCCCAGCCCCACCTCCGGCTCCCGCCGCACCGCCTCCGCCCGCAGCACGTCGCGCACATACTCCTCCAGGCTCGTGCCATGCCGCTTCGCCCGCGCCCGCAGCGCCTCCTTCACCTTGTCATCCAGCCCCCGCACCAGTATCTGCGCCATCGCCACCTCCGATTGATATCACGATATCACACCATCCTGCCCGCAAGGAACCCCGCATGATCCCCCCCAGCTTCATCCCGGGCGAAATCATCACCGCCGAAGGCGACATCGAACTCAACGCCGGCCTTCCCCAAACCACGCTGGCCGTCGCCAACTCCGGCGACCGCCCCATCCAGGTCGGCTCCCACTACCACTTCGCCGAAACCAACGCCGCGCTCCACTTCGACCGCGCCCAGGCCCGCGGCCAACGCCTGGACATCCCCGCCGGCACCGCCATCCGTTTCGAACCCGGCCAATCCCGCACCGTCACCCTCGTCCCCTACCAGGGCCACCGCCGCGTCTTCGGCTTCCGCGGCGAAATCAACGGAGCGCTGTAAAGATGGCCCGCCTCACCCGCCGCGCCTACGCCGACATGTACGGCCCCACCACCGGCGACCGCGTCCGCCTCGCCGACACCGACCTCTGGGTCGAAGTGGAAAAGGACCTCACCACCTACGGCGACGAAGTCAAATTCGGCGGCGGCAAGGTCATCCGCGACGGCATGGGCCAATCCCAGCTCAGCCAGGCCCAAGGTGCGGTCGACACCGTCATCACCAACGCCCTCATCATCGACCACTGGGGCATCATCAAGGCCGACGTCGCGATCAAGAACGGCCGCATCCACGCCATCGGCAAGGCCGGCAACCCCGACATCCAGCCCAACGTCACCATCCCCATCGGCCCCGGCACCGAAATCATCGCCGGCGAAGGCAAAATCCTCACCGCCGGCGGCGTCGACTCCCACATCCACTTCATCTGCCCGCAACAGGTCGAGGAAGCCCTCTGCGCCGGCTTCACCACCCTCGTCGGCGGCGGCACCGGCCCCGCCACCGGAACCTCCGCCACCACCTGCACCCCCGGCCCCTGGCACCTCGCCCGCATGCTCCAGGCCGCCGAGGGCCTCCCCGTCAACATCGGCTTCTCCGCCAAGGGCAACGCCTCCCAGCCGCAAGCCCTGGAAGAAATGATCCGCGCCGGCGCCTCCTCCATGAAACTCCACGAAGACTGGGGCACCACCCCCGCCGCCATCGACAACTGCCTCTCAGTGGCGGACCGCTTCGACGTCCAGGTGATGATCCACACCGACACCCTCAACGAATCCGGCTTCGTCGAAGACACCATCGCCGCCTTCAAGGGCCGCACCATCCACACCTACCACACCGAAGGTGCCGGCGGCGGCCACTCGCCAGACATCATCCGCGTGGCCTCCCTCCCCAACGTCCTCCCCTCCTCCACCAACCCCACCCGCCCCTACACCGCCAACACGCTCGACGAACACCTCGACATGCTGATGGTCTGCCACCACCTCGACCCCGCCATCCCCGAAGACGTCGCCTTCGCCGAATCAAGAATCCGCCGCGAAACCATCGCCGCCGAAGACATCCTCCACGACCTCGGCGCCATCTCCATGATCTCGTCCGACAGCCAGGCCATGGGCCGCGTCGGAGAAGTCGCCATCCGAACCTGGCAAACCGCCCACAAGATGAAGCAGCAACGCGGCAGCCTCCCCGGCGACGGCCCCGCCGACAACAACCGCGTCAAGCGCTACATCGCCAAATACACCATCAACCCCGCCATCGCCCAAGGCATGGCCCACGAAATCGGCGACATCACCCCCGGCAAACTCGCCGACCTCGTCCTCTGGTCCCCCGCCTTCTTCGCCGTCAAACCCGACCTGGTTATCAAAGGCGGCAGCATCACCATGGCCCCCATGGGCGACCCCAACGCCTCCATCCCAACCCCCCAGCCCGTCCACTACCGCCCCATGTTCGCCCAATACGGCCGCGCCATGGCCGAACACTGCATCACCTTCGTCAGCAATGCCGCCCTCGAAACCAACCTCGCCCAAACCCTCGGCCTCAACCGCCGCCTCAGCCCCGTCCAGAACACCCGCGGCGGCATCGGCAAGGCCGACATGATCCACAACAGCGCCACCCCCACCATCGAAGTGAACCCCGAAACCTACGAAATCCGCGCCGACGGAACCCTCCTCACCTGCGAACCCGCCACCACCCTTCCCATGACCCAACGCTACTTCCTGTTCTGAACAACAAACCTTCCCTCCCCCCGCACTTCGCGGGGGGAGTACGGAGGGGGGCCCTTCAACACCACCCCGCCCCCACCCACCCCACCCCGTCATTGCGAGCGAAGCGAAGCAATCCATCCCCCGCCGCGGACGCCCGAGCCCCGCAACGCCAAGGCAAGGCAAGGCAAGGCAAGGCAAGCACGTTCTTTCTTGAAAGAAAGAACCAAAGACCTTTCTCCCATTAGGTGCGGCCCCACCTCTCCTTCCCCCCGTCCCCGTCATTGCGAGCGCAGCGAAGCAATCCATCCCCCGTCACCGCAAGCCCTTGGAGCAAACCAAGTCTCACCCCCAATCCCATGACCGCCCCCCCAACCGAACCCGCCACCCCAACCCTGCCAACCAACCAGTCCCCTCCCCCAACGTGGGGAGGGCTAGGGTGGGGGGCGGTCCCGCGCGACGCACGCCCCGAGGAAGCCAAGCCAATCCACACCAAGCTCGCTCTTTCTTGAAAGAAAGAGCCAAAGAACCTTCCGCCAGCGGGTCCACCACGCCCGGGCCAGCTATTGCATTCCCAGATGGTTCCGCCTTAGCGTCAGCCCAAGCCGGATAGACGGCTTGCACGTCAACCGCTCGTTCTCGAACCTTCGAACCCGCGGTACACCCCGACAGCCGAAAAAAACAAAAATACGGAGGGAAACGTGAAACTCTACACCCACCCGCTCTCTATCGGCCGGCCAGTGATGATGTTCCTCGCCGACCACAACATTCCGGTGCAGGAGGTCGTGATCGACCTGTTCGCCGGCGCCCAGTTCCAACCCGAATACGTCGCCATCAACCCCAACAGCACCGTCCCCATGCTGGAAGACGGCGACTTCCGCCTCACCGAAAGCTCTGCAATCCTGAAATACCTGGCCGACAAGATCGGCTCCCCCACCTACCCCGCCGACCTTAAGCCCCGCGCCAAGGTCAACGCGGCCATGGATTGGTTCAACACCGGCTTCTACCGCGGCTTCGGCTACGAATTCTGCTACGAACAGCTGATCCCCCAGATGCAGATCGCCAACGAAGCCGCCCGCAACCTCGTCGTCGCCCGCGGCAAGGCATCGGTGGAAAAACACCTCGCCGTCCTGAACAACCACATGATCGGCACCAACAGCTACGTCTGCGGCCCCACCCTCACTATCGCCGACTACCTCGGCGCCGGCATCCTCAGCATCGGCGACGTCACCGGCTGCAGCTTCGCCCAATGGCCGAATGTCCAACGCTGGCTCGCCACCATGAAAGCTCGCCCGAACTGGGCCGCCGCCAACGCCGGCATGAAAAGCTGGACCGACATGGCCCGAGGCCCCAGCTACGTCACTGTGTAGCCATTCACCACCACCCACGGCACCGCGAGGCCGCACCACCAGCGGCCTCGCCACCGCCCCCATCCGCGACCCCAACGCATCGAGTTCCCCACCCTCACCCCCGTCATTGCAAGTGAAGCGAAGCAATCCACCCTCTCCGTCACTCCCTCCGCGAAGGCAAGGCAAGTTAGGGACGTTCTTTCTTGAAAGAAAGAACCAAAGAATTTTTCATACTTAAGTGTCAAAAATTCCTTTTTTATTGTGCATTTTATATATAACATGTATTATTCAGAAATATCTGGCTTTATCGCAAATATCAATCTCGTCAATGAAATCATTATCAATGACATCCAGAAAAAAATAAATACTACAGCTCCATTGAAATGTGCTTGCGCTATTTTTTCTTCAAAATTCGGCTTAACCAAAATGATCAAGAACATTAATAAAAATAAAGAAATTAGCCAGTATGCAGAACTATGAACTCCAGATCTTGTTTTTGACAAAAATACCCGCCCTTCACGAGACTCTATCTCATTTAGCGTTAGGTGTATTTGCCCTGCAGATGCCAAAGTAATTGTTAGCATCACGCCTGCAACAGCTAACGCTTCATGACTCACAAAACCCTTGAGAAATCCATTTGAATCAGACAGAAACTCGGGCGTCGCATTCGCCACAGAAATAATAGTGCCGGCAACTACGATTAGCGTACAGTATGCGATCGTTCTATTCATTGGCCAAACAAATTTCTAAACACCCTCGACAAGATACCTTCCTTCTTGGCCAATTGGATATCGTCGTCGCTTGCGCTCACGCGTTTTGCCTTTGATCTAGAATCGTATTTCTTACGTCTTCGTTTTGTTGATGCGCGAATTGACCCGGCACCTTTAGATGTATAGTCAGCTGCCCGCTCAATTTTTTTGGTCTCGAGATCAAGTCCGTCTTTACTAGACAAAGTAAGTTTCGCCTTCTGGGCCTTCTCATGCTCGGCCATTTCTCGCATTTCTTTATCATAGTCATCTGCTTCCCCAAACATGTTTGGAGCAACAAATTCAAAAGTAACTGATGTAATCTGCCCCCGATTTTCTCGAACAAAATTCCAGAATGTATCAGTAGGGACTATCGCGTTAATCTCAAGTACATATGGCTCATCGCCGCCATTGATATGATCAACCAATGACTCGAGGATCGGCATTGGAGCTCCGACCGAGGAGTCCACCTCAACTGCCAATTTCTGCCCGTCCGAGTGGTGCATTGGGTCAATGAGAACACTTGCAGCGGTCCAAGCATCCCGCTCAACCTCGGCAAAGCCTGTATCTGGAGATTCATTCTCTAATACCGTGACTTGCCTTCCGATTTTTCCAATCAATATTTCGTTATCATCGGACATTGGAGATTCTGGTACATAATGGAATACATTTCCACTATGCACAAAAAGAATATTTTGTTCAAATATCACCCGGAGCCAATTCTCTCGAGTAAACGGCTTGCCGTCCAGACTACGACGCACAAAGGCGCTCGTCTGCCGCCGTTCAACCATAGCCAGCCGCATAAGCTCAAACTGCATCGCAACGCTCCCAGGCTAGATTGAGTGTACCTCGTTAGGAAAGTTCATCAAGGTATGCATTAGCGGTCTCGTCCAGGTCTGGTCGCTTCGGCGCACTCACGCTTGTCTACACCGCTATGAAGTCTTACCCTTTAAGGTAAGAACCCCGGAGCCGCCCCATGCGCATCACCTCCAAAGGCCAGGTCACCATCCCCGCCGACATCCGCGCCCGTGCCGGCCTCATGCCCAACACCGAGGTCGCCTTCGAATACGACGGCACCGCCGTCCGCATCGTCCCCGTCGCCAGCGCCCGCAAGCCCAACCGTGGCGAAGCCCTCGTCGCCCACCTGCGCCGCCACGGCAAAGGCCAGAATACCATGACAACCGACGAAATCATGGCCCTAACCCGGGGCGAATGAGTGGCCATCTTCGTTGACAGCAACGTGCTGCTCGATGTCCTCACCGAACCCTCTGAATGGGCCGAATGGTCCGCCGCCGCCCTCGCCGCCGCCGCGAACCGCGCCCCCCTCGTCATCAACCCGATCGTCTATGCCGAAATCTCCATCCACTTCCCCACCATCGAAGCCCTTGAAGCCGCCCTCCCCCGCAACCTTCTGCATCGCGAACCCATTTCCGAGAGCGCCGCCTTCCTCGCCGGCAAAGCCTTCCTCGCCTACCGTCGCCGTGGCGGCACCCGCACCGCCCCCCTGCCCGATTTCCTCATCGGCGCCCACGCCGCCACCGCCGGCCACACGCTCCTCACGCGTGACACCGCCCGCTACCGCACTTACTTTCCCCGCCTCCCCCTCATCGCCCCTTCCTGAAAGGAGCAACCCATGGCAACCGGCTGGGCCAAAGACGGCGCCGTGCAGGACCAGATCGACGACACCATCAAGGATGCCGTCACCCGCGCCCGCGCCAACATCCCGACAGGTGAATCCCCCACCCACTGCACCGAATGCGGCGAACCCATCCCCGAACGCCGTCGCCAGGCCGTCCCCGGCGCCCGCCTCTGCGTCCCCTGCCAGTCCGAACAGGACGCCTCGCCCGCCCACTCCCCCTACAACCGCCGCGGCAGCAAGGACAGCCAGCTCCGCTAGCCCCAAAAAACTTCTCCCCCGCCCCGAAAAATCCCTTGGCGCGGCCCGCCAGTTAGGGAGAATGACTCCCACGCCCCAGAAAGCCTCGCCCCCCGATCCCCGGCCTCAAGCCACCGCCGCCAACGCCCGCTCCGCCGCCGCCCGGCTCCCAACCATCACCTGCGCGATATCGCTGTAGAACAGGTCAACCTCGCAACTGAACCGGAACACCCCCGCCTCCTCCGGCCACGCCGCACAATAATCCCCGCCCGGCACCTCAAAATTCGAAACCTCCGCGTAAACCCCAGCATCGGTGCACAGCACCCCGATCCGCATCCGCCCCGCCCCGTCCCGCACCACGAAACGCTCGAACCGGCTCGCCCCCGCCGGCAACAACCGCCCCAGCGCCGCCCGCAACCCCGCCTCGTCCCGCATCACCCACGCCTCCATCACCGATCCGCCCAGGATTCCGCTTGGCGCGGCCCCTTCAGTCAGAGAATATAACTACGTGAGAACCATACCGGAATTCCTCGTCCTCATCATCGCGCTTTTGCAATCGGCCACGGCCCACCGCGCCTGGCACGATCGCACACGCGCGCCCATTTTCCGGGACCTCGCCAACTATCTCGCCCGCACCGTCGAGCGCTTCGCCCGCCTCCACGCCCACTGGCGCGCCGGCACCCTGCCCAAGCAGCGCCCCTCGCGCGCCCGCACCAACCCCCGGACCGCGCCCAAGCTCCGCCTCCCCGCCGGCCGAGCCTGGCTGCTCCCCCTCGTCCAGCCCGCCGCCGCCGCCGCCAACAGCCAGCTCCGCGCCCTCATCGACCAGCCGGACTTCGCCGAATTCCTCCATGCCGCCCCCCCGGCCGCCCGCCTCCTGCGCCCCATCCTGCGCATGATCTCGCCCGACCCCCTCCCCGCCCTCATCGCCCTCCCCCCACGCCCACCCCGCATCCGCCCGCCGCGCGCCCGCATTGCGCGCCCCCCGCGCGAGCCGGCCGAGGACTACACCCCCTCCCCCCGCCGCCTGCGCCAGATCATCGGCCG
>JANPIH010000163.1:0-22323 GCA_031424895.1 Rhodospirillales bacterium | reverse complement strand
CCCCTCCCGCCGAAGGCGGAAAAGGTCCGGGGTTCCAAGGGCTCCGCCCTTGGCGGGTCCAGGGCAGAGCCCTGGCCTTCCTTCCTTCCCGCCCACCTCAGTTGCCTGCTCTACGTGCGGCGTCGGTGGTTTCGGCGCGTTGGGGGTCGATCCACCAGGCGTCGAAGGCGAGGCCGCTTCGGATGGGCATATCGACGCGGGCGAAGCGGTCCCAGTAGGCGGCGCGGATGGTTCGGACGTGCCAGTGGGGGACGACGTACCAGTTGTGGAGCAGGACTCGGTCCAGGGCTTTGGTGGTGGCTTCGAGGCTGGGTCGGTCGGGGGCGTTGATGAGGGTTTCGACGAGGGTATCGATTGTGGGGTTGCAGACGCCGGCGGAGTTGGCGCCGCCTTCCTGCTTGGCGGAGTCGCAGGTCCAGTAGCCGCGTTGTTCGTTGCCGGGGGATTCGGACTGTCCGAAGACTTCGACGGCCATGTCGAAGTCGTAGGTGTCCGAGAGGCGTTGGAACTGGGCGGGGTCGACGGTTCGGACACGGGCTTCGACGCCGAGGCGGGCGAGCCATTGGACGTAGGGCAGGGCGACGCGTTCGAAGGAGGGGTTGGAGAGCAGGATTTCGAAGCGGAGCTGCTGGCCGGCGGCGTTGACGAGGCGGCGTTCGCGGACGGTCCAGCCGGCCTGGCGAAGGAGGTCGAGGGACTGGCGGAGGACTTCGCGGTTGTTGCCGGAGCCGTCGGTGACGGGCAGCGTGAAGGGGGTGGTGAAGACGGCGGCAGGGAGCTGGTCGCGGTATTTTTCGAGCAGGGCGAGTTCGGCGCCTTGGGGGAGGCCTTCGGAGGCGAGCGGGGAGTTGGAGAAGTAGGAGTTGGTTCGGGTGTAGGCGCCGTGGAAGAGGTTGGCGTTGGCCCATTCGAAATCGAACACCAGGGCGAGGGCCTGGCGCACGCGGACATCGCGGAAGACGTCGCGGCGGGTGTTCATGACGAAGCCTTGCATGCCGGTGGGCAGGCGGTGGCGGAACTCCTCCTTTTTCACCAGGCCGCGGCGGACGGCGGGGAAGTCGTAGCCGGTGGCCCAGACCAGGGCGATGTTTTCCTGGCGGAAGTCGATCTGGCCGGCCTTGAAGGCTTCCATCGCGACGGTGGGGTCGCGGAAGTATTCGGTGCGGCGGCGGTCGAAGTTGGAAAGGCCTTTCGCCGTGCCGAGGTTCTGGGCCCAGTAGTCCGGCACGCGGGTGAGTTCGAGGGTGCGGCCGAATTCGAAGCGGCCGATGCGGTATGCGCCGGAGCCGAGCGGGGGTTCGGTGAGGGGGCGGGCGAAGTCCCGGGTGGCCCACCAGTGCTTCGGCAGGACTTCGAGCTGGCCGAGGATGCTGGGAAGTTCGCGGTTGCGGGAATCCTTGAAGCGGAAGGTGATGCGGTGGGGGGATTCGATTTCGACCGCGGTGATGTCGGCCCAGTATTGGCGGTAGTGGGGGCGGCCCTGGGCGATGAGGGTTTGGAAGGTCCAGGCGACGTCTTCGGCGGTGATGGGGGTGCCTTCGTGGAAGCGGGCTTCGGGGCGGAGTTCGAAGGTGACGGCGGTGCCGTCGGCGGCGGTTTCGATGGTGTGGGCGAGGTGGCCGTAGGCGACCTGGGGCTCGTCGGCGTTGGTGCGCAGGAGGGTGTCGTAGATGGCCAGCGTGGCGCCGGCGGCGGTGCCGCGGACGATGTGGGGCGAAAAGCTGTCGAAGGTGCCGACGGCGCCGAGGGCCACTTCGCCGCCCTTGGGGGCGCGGGGGTTGGCGTAGGGGAAATGGGCGAAGTTGGGCGGCAGGGCGGCCGGGCCGATCAGGGAGACGGCGTGGCTGCGGTTGGGGGTTTGGGCGTTTGCGGCGGGCGGGAGGAGGCTTGTCATGATGGCCAGCGCGGCGGCGGTGAGTCGCACGATCGTCCTCCTGCTGTGGGCACGTCCTGCGCGGTTATGTGGGTGGCGGTGCGCGGAATGCAGCCCTGGTTTGTGGCAGGAGAAGGGCTTAGCCGGCAAGGATGGCGAGCACCTGGGGCAGCAGGGCGGCGTCGCCCACGGCCAGGGTGCGGCCGTCGCCGTCGGGGCGCAGGGGGTTGCCTTGCCAGTCGGTGACGCGGCCGCCGGCCCCCTCGACGACCGGGACGAGGGCCGCCCAGTCCCAGATTTTCATGGTCGCATCGACCGAGATGTCGACATGGCCGAGGGCGAGCAGGCCGTAGGTGTAGCAGTCGCCGCCGTAGTAGGTGCGGCCGACGGATTTGGTCAGGCGGCCCCATTTGGCGGCGTCGGCGCCCACGAACATGTCGGGCGTGGTGGCGCCGAGTTCGGCCTGGGCGATGGCGGGGCAGGAGCGGGTTCGAGGCGTGCCGCCGAAGGGGCCACGGAAGGTGGTGGGCTGGCCGCGCACGCCGACCCAGCGTTCGCCGGTGACGGGCTGGTCGATGATGCCGATGATGGGGGTGTCGCCGTCGAGGAGCGCGATCAGGGTGCCGAAATGCGGGCGGCCGGTGATGAAGGCGCGGGTGCCGTCGATCGGGTCGAGCACCCAGCGCAGGCGGCTTTCGGGGTTCTGCAGGCCGAACTCCTCGCCCAGGATGCCGTGGCCGGGGAAGCGTTCGGACAGGACGGCGCGCATGGCCTGTTCGGCGGTGCGGTCGGCGATGGTGACGGGGGAGGCGTCGGTCTTGAGGTCGGTGCCGATGCCGGTGCGGAACAGCGGGCGGATGACGGCGCCGGCGACATCGGCCGCGGCTTCGGCGCCGCGGACAAACGCCGCCAACTCGGAGCCTGTCATAACGCGATCAGGGCAGGGGGACGGGGGTGGCGGCGAGGCTGCGCAGGTAGAGGATGACGTCGGCGCGCTGCTTGTCGGAGTTGAGGCCGGCATAGGCCATGCGGCTGCCGGCGATGTAGGCGGCGGGCTTCTTGAGCCAGGCGTTCATTTCCTCGAACGACCAGTTGCCGGGCTTGCCCTTCAGGGCGGCGGAGGAGTTGAAGCCGGGGGCGGCGCCGTGCGGGCGGCCGAGGACGGCGTAGAGGTTCGGGCCGACGCCGTGCTTTCCGCCCTCGTTGAAGGAATGGCAGGAAGCGCAATGGCGCTTGGCCACGCCCTCGCCGGCCGCGACGTCGGCGCTGGCGAGCAGGGGGATGATGGGCGTGAGCGGTTCCTCCTTCGCGCCGGCGGCGGCGGGGGCGGAGGCGGTTTCGATTTTCAACACGGAGTGGTGCAGGGTTGCGGGTTTGACCACCATGGAGGCCACGACGCCCGAGACCATGAACACGATGCCGGCCACCAGAACGGCGGCGGCGGCCTTGTTGAACTCCAGGTTGTCCATGCGGCGTAGTTCCTCGTCAGGCGGCGTTCCGGCAGCCCCCGGCAGCCGGCCGGGGGAGGTTCCCCGCGGTTGTCCCGGCCGCCGCATTGCGCGGCGCGGGCGGGCTACCTAAGGTGCGGCGCACCATAGGCAACTGCTCTGCCAGCATCAACCCGGCCCCGTCCCCTGGCGGGCAAAAAACCGGCGCCCTTGGGCACCATAGCGGCGCCTGGGGCGCCACAGCCGGCGCCCGGGGCGCCACAGGACCCATCCGCAGCATGATCCGGCCTTCATGAACCCCATCATCCTGATCCCTTCGCGCATGGCGGCCACGCGGCTGCCGGGCAAGCCGCTGGCCGACATCCATGGCCGGGCGATGATCCTGCATGTGCTGGACCGCGCGCGGGAGGCCGGGATCGGGCCGGTGGCAGTGGCCGCGGCGGACGAGGAGATCGCCGCCGTCGTGCGGGCCGACGGGGGGGCGGTGGTGCTGACCGACCCGTCGCTGCCGCGCGGGTCCGACCGGGTGCATGCGGCCCTTGCGCACCTGGACCCCGCCGGGCGGCACGATGTGGTGGTGAACCTGCAGGGCGACCTGCCGACGATTCCGCCGTCGTTCATCCGCGCGGTGCTGGCGCCGCTGGCCGACCCGGCGATCGACATCGCGACGCTGGTGGCGCCGATCACCTCGGCCGAGGAGGCGGCGGCATCCTCCGTGGTGAAGGCGGCCTGCGCGTTCGAGGGCGGGCGGGCGGTGGCGCCGGCGCTGTATTTTTCGCGCGCGGCGATCCCATGGGGGGAGGGGCCGCTGTGGCACCATATCGGCATCTATGCCTTCCGGCGCCAGGCGCTGGCGCGCTTCGTGGCGCTGCCGGAATCCCCACTGGAGCGACGGGAGTCGCTGGAGCAGCTGCGGGCGCTGGAGGCGGGGATGCGGGTGTCCTGCGCCCGGGTGAGCCATGCGCCGTTCGGCGTGGACACGCCCGCCGACCTTGAGCGCGCACGCGGCGAACTTGCCCCCAGCTGAGAGACCCATTCCATGACACCCTCCACCGGTACCATCGCGTTCCAGGGGCGCCCGGGCGCGTATTCCGACCTGGCGTGCCGCCACGCCTATCCGGCCTGGACCACGCTGCCGTGCGAAACGTTCCAGGCGGCGATGGAGGCGGTGCGGACGGGGGCGGCGGGGCTGGCGATGATGCCGACCGAGAACACGCTGGCCGGGCGGGTGCCGGACATGCACATCCTGCTGCCGGAATCCGGGCTGTTCGTGATCGGCGAGACGTTCCAGCGGGTGGAACACTGCCTGCTGGCGCCGAAAGGGGCGACAATCGAAGGGCTGAAGCGGGCACACTCGCATGCGGTGGCGCTGGGGCAGGTGCGCAATATCCTCAAGGAACTGAACCTCCAGGCGGTGATCGAGGCCGATACGGCGGGGGCCGCGGAGCAGGTGGCCGGCTGGAACAACCCCGAGGATTGCGCCATCGCCTCCGAACTGGCGGCCGAGCTGTTCGGGCTGGAGGTGTTGCGCCGGAACGTGGAGGATGCGGCACACAACACGACGCGGTTCTACGTGATGGCGCGCGCGCCACGGACGGTGAGCCCCGATGCGGCAGAGCTGATGACAACGTTCGTGTTCAGGGTGCGCAACGTGCCGGCGGCGCTGTTCAAGGCGCTGGGCGGGTTCGCGACCAACGGCGTGAACATGACGAAGCTGGAAAGCTACATGGTCGGCGGCAGCTTCGCGGCAACACAGTTCCTGTGCGACGTGGAAGGCCACCCGGAACAACCGGCACTGCGCCGGGCGCTGGAAGAGTTGCAATTCTTCTCGCGCGAAACACGAATCCTGGGCGTGTATCCGGCAGCCGAGTTCCGCAAGGCACAGGGCGCAGCGGATTGAGATCGAGAAGGCTAAGGCAAGGCCAGGGCTTTGCCGTCGCGGCGCGAAGCCGCGCCACGGAGGACCCACCAAGGGCCGGCGGCCCTTGGAACCGCAATCCTTAAGGTGTGAGGTCCAGGGGCTCGGCCCCTGGCGGGTCTGGGCAGAGCCCAGGTGATGGGCGGGAGGGCGGATGATGTGGCCGGTGGCGGAATGGGACGGGTTTGTGGCGCGGTGGCGTGCGGCCTGTGCGGGGGATGCGGTTCTGGCGGCGTTTGCCGGGCCGTGGGCGGTGGATTTCGCCATTCGGTGCGACGGGCATGAGGCGCGATTCGGGTTTCGCGATGGGCGGATTGCGGCGGCGGGGGCGCCGGCGTTCACGTTTGCGGCCCCGGGTTCGGTGTGGGCAAAGTATTTGGAGCCGGTGCCGCCGCGGCATCATCATGTGATCCTGGCGATGCTGGCGCGGGTGCCGGAGGCGACGCTGGAGGGCGACGGGCTGGCGTTCGCGCAGTCGTGCCATGTGGTGCGGCGGGTGCTGGAGGTGGGCAAGTGGCTGGTGCTGGGCCACGCGCGGCCGGTGCCGGACAGTTTGCGGCCCGACAGCCTGCAGCCCTTCGTGGCGACGCCGGTGCCGGCGATGGCGGGCGCGTATGTGCCGGTGATGATCGGCGGGGTGCGGCATGATGTGTTTCATGAGTGGGCGGGGCCCTTGGCTGAAGCAGGGGGACAGGACGTTCTGTGCCTGCACACTGCTGGGAGCGACGGACGGCAGTTTCATCGGCTGATGGCCGACGCGCGGATCACGCGCACGCATCGGCTGGTGGCGTTCGACCTGCCGTGGCACGGGCGCAGCATGCCGCCCGCCGGTGCACTGCCGGGAAGCTGGCGGATGACGACGGATCGCTATGTGGAGACGATCATGGGGTTCGTGGCGGCGGCCGGGCTGCGGCGGCCAATCGTGCTCGGGGCGTCGATGTCGGGCGAGATCTGCCTGGAGCTGGCGTATCGGCACCCCGAGGCGTTCCGCGCGATCATCGCCTGCGAGGCGACGGACAACATCGCCGGCCGGCAAACACCGTGGGCGTTCCATCCGCAGGTGAACCAGGCGCTGTTCGTGCCGGAGTGGATCCACGGGTTGATGGCCCCAACCTCGCCGGCGGAATGCGCCGCGGAAGTGCTGTGGCACTACAGCCAGGGCGGGCCGGGGGTGTTCCGCGGCGACATCCATTTCTACTCGGGCGAGTGGGATGCGCGCGAGCGGGTGGGGCGGATCGACACGGCGAAGTGCCCGCTGTTCATGCTGACGGGCGAGTACGACTATTCCTGCACCATGGAGATGAGCGCCGCGACGGCGGTAAAGATCCCCGGCGCGCGGTTCGTGCCGATGCACGGGATCGGGCATTTCCCGTTCGCGGAAAACCCGGCACTGTTCGCCGAGTATCTGCTGCCGGTTCTGGACGAGGTGGCGGGACTCAACGGCTAGGGGAACGGCCATGGCAACGATGGTGAACACGGTCACGGGGGCGATCCCGGTGGCAGCGCTCGGGCGCACCTTGATGCATGAGCACCTGTTCATCGCGTTCGGTGGTGCGGAGTTCGATCCGCTGGCGGTCTTCAACCGGGCGGCGTTCATTTCTGAGGCCGTGCGCCGGCTGGTGGAGCTGCGCGAGGTGCATGGGGTGCGCAGCTTCGTCGATCCGTGCCCGATTGAGCTGGGGCGGGACCCCGCGATGATGAAGGAGATCAGCGAGAAATCGGGCGTGCATGTGGTGTGCACCACCGGGTTCTATTTCGAGGAGATGGGGCTGCCGCCGTATTGGCGGGCGCGGACCATCGAGGAAATCGCGGAGCTGTACATCCGCGAGATCACGCACGGCATCGGGGATACCGGGATCAAGGCCGGCGCGATCAAGGTGGCGACCGGGGCGCCGGTGATCACCGAGCTGGAGAAGAAGTTCCTGGCGGCGGCCTGCATCGCGCAGAAGGCGACCGGGGTGCCGATCATCACCCACACGCAGGACGGGGTGGGCGCGCCGGAGCAGCAGAAGCTGTTCGCGGACGGGGGCGTGGGGGCGCATCGCTGCCTGATCGGGCATTGCTGCGGCAATGCGGACCCGGCGTATCACCGCCGCGTGGTGGATGGCGGCAGCTATATCGGCTTCGACCGCATCGGCATCCTGCGGCTGATGCCCGACGAGGTGCGGGCGGACAATTTGGCGAAGCTGGTGCGCGACGGGTTCGCCAAGCAGGTGATGATGAGCCAGGACCGGCATTGCGGCTGGCTGGGCAAGTATCAGCGCCAGGTTACGGCCGAGGAGCAGGCGCTGATGGACCGGATGCGCGGCGAAGGGAAGTGGCCGCCGCTGTACAGCTACATGTTCACCGATTTCATTCCCATGCTGCATGCCAGGGGGGTGAACCAGGGCGACGTGGCGCTGATGCTGGACGAGAATCCGCGGCGGTTCTTTGCGGGCGAGGCTTTGCCTGGCTGAGCTTGCAGTACGGCCGGGCCGGCGCGCCTTGCGCCATTCTTCCCCGCAGGGGAAGGAAGAATGGCGCATGGCGCGACGGGAGCCCGTACGTACAACACCGCACGGTACCGCTGCGCCATTCCGGACCGGCCAATGGCCGCCCGAAAAGGCGCGGCGGTAGACCCAAGCTTCGACCACCGTGCCTGCGTCCCAGATAACATATTTTCGCATAATTGTCAATATACTAAACATCTCGTGAGATATCAACGCTTTGCGGCGCCTCGATTCTGCGGCCTGCCTGCGCGGCAACCGCCACCCTGAATGGCGCGGCATTGGCGCAATGGCGCGTTCGTTTGCCGAGCGCGACGATGCGGAGCGTGGGTTCACGCGGCGGGCCGAGATCGCGAACCCTCTGAATCATGAGGTGCAGGGCCTCGGCCCCTGCCGGGTCCGGGCGGCGCCCGGGCTTGCTTCTCTTCGCACCCGCAGCATTTCCCGTCTTCGCAGGTGCAGCAAACCCTGCCAACCTGCCGGGCATGAGTTTTCCCACTTGGCTGCCGTTCGTCCTGGGCCTGCTGACCGCCGTCGGGCCGCTGGCGACCGACATGTATCTGCCGGCGTTCGATGCGATCGAGCGGGGGTTCGGCTCCCCGCCCGGCACGGCGCAGCTGACCTTGGCGGCCTGGTTCGCCGGGTTGTGCGTGGGGCAGATGACGCAGGGCACGCTGTCGGACCGGTTCGGGCGGCGGCGGCCGCTGATCGTGGGCACGGTGCTGTTCGCCATGGCGTGCGCCGGCTGCGCGCTGGCCAGCGACATCACGACGCTGTCGTTCTTCCGTTTTGCCTCCGCGTTCGGGGGCGCGGCCGGCATGGTAATTCCGCGCGCCATGGTGCGCGACATGGCCGAGGGCCATGCGGCGGCGCGGATCATGAGCAAGCTGATGCTGGTGATGGGGGCGGGGCCGATCCTGGCGCCGTCGCTGGGCGGATTGCTGCTGGGAGTGGGAAGTTGGCGGCTGATCTTCTGGGTGTGCGGCGCCTATGGGCTGTTCTGCGCGCTGATCGCCTGGAAGGTGCTGCCGGAGACGCTGCCGGCCGGGGCACGGGTGCGGCTGGGGCCGGGGGCGCTGGTGTCGCGCTATGTGCATGTGATGACGGAGCGCGGCTTCATCACCCATGCGCTGATGGGCGGCTTCGCGATGTTCGGCATGTTCGCCTATCTCGCCGGCTCGCCGCAGGTGTTCGTGCAGCAGTTCGGGCTGGCGCCATCGTTCTACGGCGCGTTGTTCGGGGTGTGCGCGGCGGGGTTCATCGCGGCGAGCCAGCTCAACCCGATGCTGGTGCTGCGCTTCGGTGCCCACCGGGTGGTGACGGTTTCGACCAGGGTGTTCCTGCTGGCGACCGCCGCCATGCTCGGTTTCGCGCTGGCCGGCGGCTGGGGCGGCTGGTTCCCGCTCGCCGCCTGCGCCTTCTTCTCCATGTCCAGCCAGGGCTTCACCACGCCGAACGCGGTGGTCGGCGCGTTGCAGCGCCATGCAGCACATGCCGGCAGTGCCTCGGCACTGATGGGCACGATGCAGTTCGGGCTGGGGGCCGTGGCCGCCGCGCTGGTCGGTGCGCTGAGCGACGGGAGCGCGCGGCCGATGGGGGCGCTGATGCTGCTGGGCGCCATCGGCTGCAACATTGCCGCCACGCTACGACCCCGCCGCCAGTAATGCCAACCTCTTTGGAGTGGACGACTCTGCCGGCGTTCCAGGGGGCGGATTCCGTTCGCGCGCCTGATGCTTTAGGCTGATCGCAACGGAACGGAGGGGACGATGGATCTTCAGTTGGCGGGCAAGCGCGCCCTGATTACCGGCGGGTCGAAGGGCATCGGGCGGGCGGCCGCCGAAGTGCTGGCGGAGGAGGGGATGGACCTGTTGCTGGTCTCCCGCTCCGCCGACGTGCTCGCTGCCACGGCGGATGCCATTCGCGCCACCCGGCAGGTGCAGGTGGAGACCATGGCGGCCGATCTCTCCCTGGAATCCGAGGTGCGGCGCGTGGCCGAAGCCGCCGGCGAGATCGACGTGCTGGTGAACAACGCCGGTGCCATCCCGCCCGGCACTCTACTGTCGGTGGACAACGACACCTGGCGCCGCGCCTGGGACCTCAAGGTGTTCGGCTTCATCTCGCTGTGCCGGATGGTCTATCCGCAGATGGCGGCGCGCAAGTCGGGCGTGATCGTGAACGTCATCGGTGCGGCGGGGGAGAAGTTCCCGCCCGGCTACATCGCCGGTGCGGCGGGCAACGCCAGCCTGATGGCCTTCACCCGCGCGCTGGGCCACGGCAGCCAGAAGGACGGCATCCGCGTGGTGGGCATCAACCCCGGCGCGACCGAAACCGAACGCCAGACCATGCTGCTGCGCCACCGCGCGCAGACGGAGCTGGGCGACGCCGACCGCTATCCGGAACTGCTGGCCAACAACCCGTTTGGCCGCATCGCGACGGCGCATGAGATCGGCTACGCGGTCGCGTTCCTGGCCAGTCCGCGCAGTGGGTATACGACCGGGACGATCCTGACGATCGATGGCGGGGCTTAGGCGCTAAGGCTGGGCTCCGCGTCGCGGCGCGAAGCCGCGCCACGGGACCCGCCAGGGGCCGAGCCCCTGGACCTCATACCTTAAGGATTGGGGTTCCAAGGGCCGCCGGCCCTTGGTGGGTCCAGGGTGAAACCCTGGCCTTGCCTTAGCCCAACACCCGCCCCGCAACCGCGTCGAGCTTGGCCATCAGCTCCGGGTCGCGTTTGTCGGGTGCGGTGATGATCGCGTGGTCCAGGGCGCGGTCGCAGCCGGCGGGGCACGGGCCACGGGGCTGGCCCAGGGCGGGCACCAGTTCCTTCACCAGGTCGCGGGCTTTTTCGGCGTTGCCGAGCAGCACTTTCACCACGGCGTCGACGGTGACATGGTCGTGGTCGGGGTGCCAGCAGTCGTAGTCGGTGACCATGGCGATGGTGGCGTAGCAAAGCTCCGCCTCGCGGGCGAGCTTGGCTTCGGGCATGTTGGTCATGCCGATGACGGAGCAGCCCCAGGCGCGGTAGAGCTCGCTTTCCGCCTTGGTGGAGAATTGCGGCCCTTCCATCACCAGGTAGGTGCCGCCGCGGGTGACCGGCAGGCCGATGCGCCGGGCGGCGGCTTCGGCGGCGTCGCCGATGCGGGGGCAGACCGGGTGGGCGACGGAGACGTGGGCCACGCAGCCTTCGCCGAAGAAGCTTTTCTCGCGCGCGAAGCTGCGGTCGATGAACTGGTCCACGATCACGAAATGCCCGGGCGGCAGCTCCGCCTTCAGGCTGCCGACGGCCGACAGCGACAGCACATCGGTGCAGCCCATGCGCCACAGCGCCTCGATGTTGGCGCGATAGTTCAGGTGGCTGGGCGAGAGCGGATGGCCGCGGCCGTGGCGCGGCAGGAACACGCAGCGCGTATCGCCGAGCCAACCTTCCAGCACCTCGTCCGACGGGTCGCCCCAGGGGGTTTGCACCTTGCGCCAGGCTTTGCGCTCCAGCCCCTCGATGTCGTACAGGCCAGAGCCGCCGATGATGCCGATGACGGGGGATATCTGGGTCATGGGCGCCTCCTCGGGCGTTGAAAACGAAACCGCCGCGCCCGGGTGGGGGACGCGGCGGCGTTCAGGCGGGCGGGAAGGCGGTCAGTGGACGTCGGCCCAGACCTTGCGCTTCACGGCATAGGTGATGCCGGTCATGAAGATCAGGAACAGGATCACCTTCACGCCCATGCGCTTACGCGCTTCCATGTGCGGCTCGGCGGTGTAGGTGAGGAAGGTGGTGACGTCGCGGGCCATTTGCTCCACCGAGGCGCGGGTGCCGTCGGCATAGGTCACGTTGCCGTCGTTCAGCGGGGGCGGCATGGCGATTTGATGGCCGGCGTAGTACTTGTTGTAGTACATGCCGTCGCCCATCGTTATGTCTGCAGGCGCATCCGTGTAGCCGGTAAGCAGGGCATAGAGCTGGTCCGCGCCGCCGGGCCGGGCCTTCACCATCACCGACAGGTCGGGCGGGTAGGCGCCGTTGAAGGCCGCGCGGGCGGCGCGTTCGTTCGGGTAGGGGGCGCGGAAGCGGTCCGACGGCAGGGCGGCCCGCTCGATGGGCTGGCCGTCGTCGCCGATCGCCGGAACTTGCACGGCAGCGGCGATCGCCTCGATCTCCGCGGCATTCAGGCCGATGCCTTCGAGATTGCGGTAATGGACCAGCTTCAGCCCGTGGCACGCGGCACAGCTCTCGGAATAGACCTGGAAGCCGCGCTGCGCCGAGGCGCGGTCGAAGGTGCCGAAGGGGCCGTTGAAGCTCCAGTTCTGCACGGGGAACACGATGTCCCCCCCGGCGGCCATCGCCGGGGCGGGCGCGATCAGGAACATAGGGGCCAGCAGTGCCGCGGCAGCGATATTGCGAAGGAAGCCCATCACGCCTTCTCCATCGGCTTGGCGGCGGCACCGCCCGGCAGGGGTCCGCCCCCGCCTCCCCCGCCATAGGCCCCCAGCACAGCCCGGCTGATGCTTTCGGGCAGGGGCAATGGCCGCTCGAACTTGCCCAGCACCGGCAGGATCACCAGGAAGTGCAGGAAGTAATAGGCGGTGCCGATGCGCGAGAGCACCACCCACACCCCCTCGGCGGGCATGGCGCCGCACACGCCCAGCACAACGCAGGTTACCGCCAGCACCCAGAACAGGATGCGATAGACCGGGCGGAAGCGCGCGCTGCGCACCGGCGATGTGTCCAGCCACGGCAGCACCGCCAGCACGCCGATCGAGGCGAACATCAGCATCACGCCGCCCAGCTTGTCCGGCACCGAGCGCAGGATGGCATAGAACGGCAGGAAGTACCATTCCGGCACGATGTGCGCGGGCGTGACCAGCGGGTTGGCGGGGATGTAGTTGTCGGAATGCCCGAGGTAGTTCGGCGCGAAGAACACCAGCACCGCGAACACGATGAAATAAACGCAGATGCCGACGCTGTCCTTGATCGTGTAGTACGGATGGAACGGCAGCGTGTCCTGCGGGCCTTTCACGTCGATGCCCAGCGGGTTGTTCGAGCCGGTGATGTGCAGGGCGGCGATGTGCAGGAACACCACGCCCACCAGCACGAACGGCAGCAGGTAGTGCAGGCTGAAGAAGCGGTTCAGCGTCGCGTTGTCCACCGAGAAGCCGCCCCACAGCCAGGTCACGATGCTTTCGCCAACCAGTGGGAAGGCAGAGAACAGGTTGGTGATGACGGTGGCACCCCAGTAGGACATCTGGCCCCAGGGCAGCACGTAGCCCATGAAGGCGATGGCCATCATCAGCAGCATGATGATCACGCCCAAAATCCACAGCAGCTCGCGCGGGGTTTTGTAGGAACCGTAGTAGAGGCTGCGGGCCATGTGGATGTAGACCACGATAAAGAACATCGAGGCGCCGTTGGCGTGGACATAGCGCAGCAGCCAGCCGCCGTTCACGTCGCGCATGATGCGCTCGACGGAGTCGAAGGCCATCGTCGCGTGCGGCGTATAGTTCATCGCCAGGAAGATGCCGGTGGCGATCATGATCACGAGGCTGATCAACGCCAGCGCGCCGAAGTTCCAGAAGTAGTTGAAATTGCGCGGGGTCGGGAAAACCCCGTACTCCTTCTGCATCATCGTGAAGATGGGAAGGCGCGAGTCGATCCAGCGGATCACCGGGTTTTCGAACTCGCTTTTGTGCAGGCCGGCCATGGAATTGTGCTCCGAAGGCTGCGATCGCGGGAGGCGGCGATCAGCCGATCTTGATCTTGGTATCGCCCTCGAAGGCGTAAGGGGGCACGGCGAGGTTTACCGGTGCGGGCCCCTGGCGGATGCGGCCGGACGTGTCGTAGTGGCTGCCGTGGCACGGGCAGAACCAGCCGCCGTATTCGCCGCGCACCTCGGTGCTGCGGTTGCCGATCGGCACGCAGCCCAGGTGGGTGCAGATGCCGACCACGATCAGCCACTCGTCCTTGCCCTGTTTCACGCGCGCCGCGTCGGCCGCCGGATCTTTCAGGCTTGCCTTGTCGTCGGTGCGGGCGCGGGCGATCTCCTCGGGCGTGCGGTGGCGCACGAACACCGGCTTGCCGCGCCACATCACGGTGATCGCCTGGCCGGCGACGACGGGGGCGAGGTCGACGGTGGTGGAGGACAGGGCCAGCACGTCGGCGGCGGGGTTCATGCTGTTGACCAGCGGCCAGACGATTGCGCCCACGCCCACCGCGGCCCCGGCCCCGGCCACGAGTTTCAGGAAGTCGCGCTTCGTGACCTCGGCCCCACCCGCTTGCGGGGCTGCGTGGGGGGCGGCGGTGCTATCAGCCATTCGTGACCTCGAGTGATCTGCCCCCGCGAAGGGGCGTTCTTGCACCTGACCCGCGGAGCGGCTGGGCCTTCGCCCGCACGGATCGTCGTCAGCTTCCGCCCCATCGGGTCAGGCCCTGGCCGCGGCAATGCCGGCCAACGGGCCCGCTCAAACAGGGCAACCGAATGTCGATTAATCCCACATGCGCGTGCGGGCAAGGGCCGGTGGCGCGCGATGCGGACAATTTGCGCCCTGACGCGCCATATGGCGCCGGGTGCGGCCTGCGCAACACGCCGGCGCTGGGTTATTCTGCGCCCACGAGGAGCCCCGCATGACCGACACCCCGCCCCCCCACGCCGCCCGCAAGGACGAGGCCCGCCTTTGGTTCGAGGCGCTGCGCGACCGCCTGTGCGCCGCCTTCGAGGCCATCGAGGACGAAGCGGCCGGGCTTTCGCGGTATGGCCCGGCCGGACCAGGACGCTTCCAGCGCACCGCCTGGACCCGCCCGACGCCAGACGCCGACACGGATGCCAACGCGCATGCCGACGAGCATGCCCACGGGGGCGGCGGCGGGGTCATGAGTGTCATGCGCGGGCGGGTGTTCGAGAAGGTGGGCGTGAACGTCTCCACCGTGATGGGCGAGTTCAGCCCGGATTTCCGCGCCCAGATCCCGGGTGCCGCCGAAGACCCGCGCTTCTGGGCCAGCGGCGTCAGCCTGGTGGCGCACATGGCAAGCCCGCGCGTGCCGGCCGCCCACTTCAACACGCGCATGATCGTGACCACCAAGGGCTGGTTCGGCGGCGGCGGCGACCTCACGCCCATGAAGCTCGGCGCGCCCGAGGCCGTGGCCGACGCGGCTTTGTTCCATGGCGCGTTCCAGGCGGCCTGCGACCGGCACGACCCGGCGTACTATCCGAAATTCAAGGAATGGTGCGACCGCTATTTCTTCCTGCCGCACCGCAACGAGGCGCGCGGCGCCGGCGGCATCTTCTACGACCAGCATTTCTCCGGCGACGTCGCGGCCGACCTGGCCTTCACCAAGGACGTCGGCCTGGCGTTCCTCGATGTCTATCCGGCCATCATCCGGTCCCGCATGGCCGAGCCCTGGACGGCGGAGGAACGCCAGCACCAGCTGGTCCGCCGCGGCCGCTACGTGGAGTTCAACCTGATCCACGACCGCGGCACGCTGTTCGGGCTCAAGACCGGCGGCAACGTGGAGGCCATCCTGATGAGCCTGCCGCCGGCGGTGGCATGGCCGTGAGCCACCCGGCGCTCAACCACATCGAGAAGACCCGGGCCGACGCCTACCGCAAGGAGATCGACCAGGAGGAAAACATCTGGCGCTCGCTGCCGTTCTTCGCCGCCACGCTGGCGCTGCAACTTGCGGTCGTGGTCCAGACGACGCAGCGCTTCGCCGCCTTGCAGGGCGTGTGGATGTGGACCGGCCGTGCCCTGCTTGTGGCGGCCGGGGTTCATTCGCTGCTGGCGCTGGTGTTTTTGGCGCGGTCGATCGCCCTGGCGCGCTTCCGATATGTCGCACCGGAACCTGACCTGCTCGCCTACGCCAAAGCCTTGGTCGAAGACGAACGTAATGACGCCGGCGTCGCCACCGCGCATACGGTCGAGACGCTGAAATTGGCCCTGGTCGACCAGTATGCCATCGCCACCCAGCACAACCGCCGTATCAATAACCACCGCCAGTGGTGCCGTTCGGTCGCCGACCTGCTGACCCTCGCATCCGTCCTTGGGACGCTGCTCCTTGCGGCAACGCTTTTCACGCCCTAGCTTCCGTCCGATGAGGAGGCGCGCGATCGATACCCACAAACCCGAGATCGTGCATGCCAAGCCGAAACCTGACCCGAACCATGATCGTGCCGCCAAAATGACCCTGGCGCCGCCGCTGATGCAGGTGGTCACCAAGGGATGGTGGACGTTGCGCGAGGAGCGCGCATCCGCCGAAGCACTCGCACGGGAAGATATGAGTCATACCAAGCCCTGAAACTCCTGACCCGTAGAACCAGTCAAGGCGAGGGTTTTACCCTGGACCCACCAAGGGCCGGCGGCCCTTGGAACCCCAATAATTTGAAAAGGTTGAGGTCCAGGGGCTCGGCCCGTCGCGCGAAGGCGCGCGCCGGACCAGGCGGGTCTGGGCAGAGCCCAGCCTTGCTTTCCTTTCATGAGTCGAGGTCAACGCCGGCTGGATTGAGCGCTAAGCCGACAGCGCCTGCGTCCGCACCAGCCGGGCGTAGGCGCCGTCGGCGGCCAGGAGCTGTGCATGCGTCCCCTGCTCCACCGCCCGCCCGTCCGCCAGCACCACCACCAGGTCGGCGTCGCGCACGGTGGATAGCCGGTGGGCGACGATGATCGTGGTCCGCCCGGCCCGCAGCCGGCCCAGCGCCTGCTGCACCAGCGCCTCGCTTTCGGCGTCCAGCGCGCTGGTGGCTTCGTCCAGCAGCAGCACGCGCGGGTCGCGCAGCAGGGCGCGGGCAATGCATACCCGCTGGCGCTGCCCGCCCGACAGCCGTTGTCCGCCGGGGCCGACGCGGGTTTGGTATCCCTGCGGCAATGCCGCGATGAATCCGTCTGCCGCCGCCGCCTGGGCGGCGGCGCGTACCTCCTCATCCAAGGCCCCTGGCCGCCCCAGGCGGATGTTCGCGTCCACCGTGTCGTCGAACAGCAGCGTCTCTTGCCCGACATAGGCGATCGCGTCGCGCAGGCTGGCCAGTGTCGCGTCGCGGATATCTGCCCCGTCCAGGCGGATTGCCCCGCCGGTCACGTCGTGCAGGCGCGGGATCAGCGCGAGTGCCGTCGACTTGCCGGCGCCCGACGGCCCCACCAGCGCCACCGTCAGCCCGGGTGCTGCCACGAAGCTCAAGCCGCGCAGGCCATATCGCCCGTCCGGATAGGCGAACGACACGTCATCGAACTCCAGCCGCCCCACCCCTGCCGGCAGCGCCACCGCCCCCGGCCGCTCGGTGATGGTGCGTCGCTCGTCGATGACGGCGAATACCCGCACCAGCCCCGCCAACCCTTCCTGCACCGCGGCGTTCAGGCTGCCGAGGGCGCGCAGCGGGCGGGAGGCGATCAGCAACGCGGTGATGAAGCCGGTGAAATGCCCGAGCGACCCGTCGCCATGCGCCGCCCGCCAGCCGACGAAGCCGATCACGGCCGCGACCGCCGCACCGCCGATCACCTCCAGCAGCGGGTCGATCCTCGCCCGGCTGCGCGCCATGCGCATCAGCGCACGATACAGTGTCTCGAACGCGCCGGAGGCCCGCGCCGTCTCCGCTGCCTCCAGCCGATAGGCACGCACCGTGCGCGCCTGCGCGAAGCTTTCGTTCAGCAGGGACGCCGTCACGCCGACCTGTTCCTGCATCCCGCCCGACTGGCGGCGGATGCGCCGGCCGATGTTCTGGATCGGGATGCCGGCAAGCGGATAGAGCACGGCGGCGATCAGGCACAGCTTCCAGTCCAGCCACAGCATGGAGCCGACCAGCCCCACCACCGTCAGCGCATCCGCGATGCCGTTCACCGCGCGGGTCAGCGCCTCGCGCATGATCGTGGCATCGGTGGTGAACCGCGCCGCCCACGATGCCGGCGCCTCGCGCTCCAGCCGCGCCAGGTCGCCGCCGGTCAGGTGCGCGAACATGCGTTCCTGCAGCGCGCGGATCACCAGCAGCACCACCTTCTGCACTGCCACGTTCTGGAAATACTGCGCGATGGCCTTCACCGAAGTGACCAGCACCACCAGCACCGGCAGCTGGTACAGGATGCGCTCGTCCTTCCGCTCGAACATGCTGAAGGCGTGGTCGATGGCGATGGGATAGAGCGCCTGGGTTCCGGCCATCACCAGCGTCAGCACCAGGATGAGCGTGATCAGCGTGCGATGCTGGCGCACATGCTCCCGCCACAGCCGGCGCACCAGCATGTGGGTCGTCTCGGACGGGATCGCGATGCGTTCGGCCATCGCGGGCGTGTATCAGGCGGACAGGCGGCGCGCCAATTCGGCCCGGCACGCCACGGCCCCGGCCTGGCAGCCGCCGGCCAGCCACCAGCCGCGCACCGCGCGCAGCATCTCGCCCATCGCCGGCCCCGCCGCCACGCCCGCCGCCACCAGGTCGCGCCCGGCCAGCGGGAACACCGGCACCGCCATCGCCGCCAGCCGCGCGCGCAAACCCTCGCCGCGCCCGGCCAGCCAGGCGGCGCCGACCAGCACCTCCCTCGCCGTGTCGGCCAGCGCCCGGCGCAGTTCGTCGTCGTCCGCGTCGTCCGGCGGTGCCCGGGTGGCAAGCAGCGCCACCAGCCGTGCCGCCTCGGCACCCGACAGTTTCAACCGTGCCGAAGCCGCCACGCCGCCGCCGTCGATCAGCGCCGCCAGACGCAGCACCGGGTCGCCGGGCGCGCCGGCCGCGACGATCGATGCCAGGCCCTGCCCATCGCCGGCTTCCGGCAGCACCGCCTGCAACACGCCGAGGTCACGCATCAGCGCCGTCGTCCCGGCGGAGTCCGGCCCGGACAGGATGCGCTTCAGCTCGCTCCACACCCGCTCCGCCGACAGCCGCGCCAGCCCCGGGACCCCGGCACGGATCGCCGCCAGCGCCGCGTCGTCAGGTGCCCCGCGCCCGTAGCGGGCGTGGAAGCGGAAGAAGCGCAGCACCCGCAGGTAGTCCTCCGCGATGCGCGTCGCCGCGTCGCCCACGAAGCGCACGTGCCCGGCGGCGAGGTCGTCCAGCCCGCCGAACGGGTCGAACACCTCGCCCGCCGCGGTCATCGACATGGCATTGATGGTAAAATCCCGCCGTGCCGCATCCGCCGCCCAGTCGTCAGTGAAGGCCACGACCGCATGGCGCCCGTCGGTGGCCAAGTCGCGCCGCAGCGTCGTCACCTCGAATCCCCGATGGGCGGAAACGGCCGTCACCGTGCCATGCGCCAGCCCGGTCGGCACCGCCTTCAGCCCCGCCGCGACCAGGGCCACCATCACCGCCTCCGGCGCGTCGGGCGTGGCGAGGTCGATGTCGGCGACGGCGCGGCCGATCACCGCGTCGCGTACGCATCCGCCCACCAGCCGCGCCCGCGGCAGTGCGGCCAGCACGGCGCGCAGGGCGGGGTCGGCCAGGAAGGCGGGAGGCGGGTCGAGCCGGCGCGCCGGGCCGATCAAGGTGTTGTGCGCCGCAGCGCGTGGCCAGGCACCACCCGCCCATCCTCCAGCCGCGGCGGGACATAGGTCATGCCCGGCGGCACCGCGCCGCTCAGCTCCACCCACGCCGCCGCCATCACCAGCACGAACATCACCCCCAGCGTGCCCCAGAGCAGCTCGCGGGTGTACCGCTTGCCCAGAAAGAGCCACAGCCCGTACCCCGCGAAGGGCATCAGGAACAGCAAAACCTCCAGCAGGCGGATCATGTGCTGTCCGTGCGCAGCCGGTGCGCCAGATGCACCAGCATGGCCGCCGTCGCGCCCCAGATGTAGTGGTCCGGGTGCGGCCACACCCAGAACTCCCGCCACGCGCCACGGAAATACGACCGCCGAAGCTGCGGCGCGGCCGGGTCCAGCAGCACCGACAGCGGCAGCGCGAACACCGCCGCCACCTCGTGCGGCGACAGCGCCAGGCCCAACTCGTGCAGGTCCGCCCCGTCCGGCAACAGGCCCAGCACCGGCGTCACTCGATAGCCCGTGCCGGTCACGTAGTCGCCCAGCCGCCCCAGCAGCTCCACGTGGCGGCGCGCCAGCCCAACCTCCTCCTCCGCCTCGCGCAGGGCCGCGTGTTCGGGGGAAGCGTCGCCGGGGTCGATCCGCCCGCCGGGGAAACTCACCTGGCCAGCATGCTTGTTCAGATGCGCGGTGCGCTCGGTCAGCAGCACGCCGGGCTGGCGGCCGAGCACCAGCGACACCAGCACGGCCGCCGGAACCAGCGGCGCATCGGCGAGGCCCGCTCCGTCATGGCTCGAAAGTGGCATGCCGATCGACGGCGGGTTCACCACCGTGCGGGCGGGCTCCATCGCCCCGGTTTGCCCAGGGATGGGCGAAGGGGGGTTGGCCAGAGGGGGGTTGGCCAGAGGGGGGATGGGCGGAGGGGGAATGGGCGCACGCAGGCGCGCCCGCAACAGATCGCGATTCACGGTACCAACCTAGGCGCGCCGGCCGCCCGCCGCCAGACAGTCAACTTTCCTCAGCGGAGTCCTCGGGCAGATCGCCCAGCGGAAAGAAGCAGCCGCTGCTCCAAACGCCCAGCACCGAGCGGCCATCCACCACGCACGGCTCGGCCAGCGCCACCAGCTCGTAATACACCGCCCGCCCAATCCGCGCCTCCACCGGAAACCGCCCCGCCCCCTCGCGCACATGCACATACGGCGTCGGCTCGCACGTCATGATGTCGAATGACATCCGGATGGGATGCTTCGGCCCGGCCGTCATCACCTGGTCGATATTGGTGCGGAAGGTCAGCACCTGCTCGTGCCCCACCCCGGCCCAGCCCAGCTCCACCGCCACGAACGGCGCGTCCTCCACCTCGATCAGCCCGCGTTCCACGGGCGTTTCCAACAGGAACCGACCGGCCTCGTCGCGCTTGAGCACGGAGGAGAACAGGCACACCAGCTCCTTCCGCCCGATCACGCTGCCACGATACAGCCACGATCCATCGCGCCGGATCACGAACGGCAGGGACCCGTGGTCCGTCTGTCGTGGCGCGCCGCCTTCCCGCACGGCACACGCCGAGGCACTCGCCACCGGGGGCACAATCGGCCCCGTGGCTCGTGGATCGATGGACCTTTGTTGCGTCGGATTGTTCACGCTGCGCACCCCGGGGCAGAGAATGCTTCCGCCCTGAGGGGAGATATAGGTAGCATCCCCCCGCCTGTGAAAGTGGCCGCACTCAATCTGCACAGAGCAGGGTCGCAACGCGGCCCGCGCGCACAATCTGTAATGGGCCGGCTGTAATGGGCCGGCCGAGCCACCGCCGCACCACGCCGACAGGATGAGGTTCATGTCCGCCACTCCCGCGCCGTTCCAGCCCTCCCCACCCCCCACGGCCAAGGCCATGGAGGACATGCTCGCCGAAATCGAGGCGCTCGGCCGCAAGGTCGCCGCCGCGCGCGCCCAAATCGGCCGCGCCATCTTCGGCCAACAGGATGTGGTGGACCAGACGCTGATCACCCTGCTCTCGGGCGGCCATGTGCTGCTGGTCGGCGTGCCGGGCCTCGGCAAATCCAAGCTGGTCGAAACGCTGGCCATTGTCATGGGCCTGGGTTCCAAGCGCGTGCAGTTCACGCCCGACCTCATGCCCGCCGACATCCTGGGCTCCGAAGTGCTGGACGAAGGCGAGGATGGCCGCCGCCACTTCCGCTTCGTGCCCGGCCCGGTGTTCTGCCAGCTGCTGATGGCCGACGAGATCAACCGCGCCTCGCCCCGCACCCAGTCCGCCCTGCTCCAGGCCATGCAGGAACAGCGCGTGGCCATCGGCGGCGTCGAACACGCCCTCCCCCGCCCCTTCCACGTGCTCGCCACGCAGAACCCGATCGAACAGGAAGGCACCTACCCGCTGCCGGAAGCCCAGCTCGACCGCTTCCTGCTCGAAATCCAGGTCACCTACCCCGACCTCGCCAGCGAACGCGCCATGCTGGTCGCCACCACCGGCGCCGGCGAAGACAAGCCCAGCCAGGCGCTGACCGCCGAAGACCTCATGGCAGCCCAAGCCCTCATCCGCCGCGTGCCGGTGGGCGACACGGTGGTGGACGCCATCCTGAACCTCGTCCGCTCCGGCCGCCCCGAAGCGTCGGACGACGAAACCGTCCGCCGCCACGTCGCCTGGGGCCCCGGCCCGCGCGCCGCCCAAGCGCTCATGCTCGCCTGCCGCGCCCGCGCCCTCCTGGACAACCGCCTCGCCCCCTCCATCGACGACGTCGCCGCCCTCGCCCCCCCCGTGCTGCGCCACCGCATGGCGCTGAACTTCTCCGCCCGCGCCGACGGCCTCGCACTCGACACCGTCATCGCCCGGCTGGTGGAACGGCTTGGATGAACGGGGCCGTGGGAAAGGAAGACTGGGGCTTCGCCCCAGACCCCACCAGGAACCTGAGGTTCCTGGACCTCCCATCTTCCGCCTTCGGGGGGTTGGGGCCGTCGTGGGGGTGGAGAGACCCGGACGGCCCCTCCCCGCCGAAGGCGGAAAAGGTAACGGGGTCTGGGGCCTAAGGCCCCAGTGGGGTCCAGGGGCAGAGCCCCTGGCCTTGCTTGCCTTGGCCCAATTCATCCAAGCCGTTCCACCAGCCGGGCGATGACGGTGTCGAGCGCGAGGCCGTCGGCGCGGGCGGAGAAGTTCAGGGC
>JANPIH010000162.1:0-27702 GCA_031424895.1 Rhodospirillales bacterium | reverse complement strand
GAAAAGTGATGGGGATCCAAGGGCCCTCGGCCCTTGGCGGGTCCAGGGCAGAGCCCTGGCCTTGCCTTCCCCTGGCTTTACCTGACCTTCGTGGCGCTCCATTGGGCCGTTCCGAACTGGGCGAGGTTCACGGGGCCTTGGTGGTGGTCGGTGGAGGTGCCGAGGTTGACGGTGCCGGACATGGCTTTCGCACCGGCGTTGCCGGAGAAGTTGTAGCGGATGTTGCTGCCTTCGTAGCGGGTGCCGAAGCTGAGGGCGACGTGGGTGGCCTCGATCTGGCCGGAGACGGCGCCTTCGAAGAGTTGCGAGTGCTGCTCGCCGGAGATCGCGTTGCCGGACTGGTTGAGGGTGACCTTGTGGACGCGTTCGCCGTGCAGGAAGCGGACGTGGACTTCCCATTCGCCGGAGAGGTCCACGGCCGGGGGGGCGAGGGGCTTGGGTTGGGTGATGCGGGCGGATTCGAGGGCGCGGGCGATGGCGCGGCCGACTTCGGCGGCTTCGCCGGGCTGGAGCTGGAACGGGTCGACGGTGATGCGGTCGTTTTTGGCCGAGTGGTCGTCCAGCATGATGCGCGGCGTGCCTTCGAGCACGGCGAGGCGGAGGCCGGGGCCGTCGATGCCGATTTTCGTGCGGTCCCAGATGATGCGCAGGGCGGGGACGACGACGACGCCCTCGGGGGCGACAGTTTCGGTGCGGACGCCGGGGATGGCGGTGACGAGGCGGGTGATCTCGGCGTTCTGGCCGGTCCAGCGGGCGACTTCGTCGTTCACGTCGCGGTGTTCGATCCAGTATTCGACGGCGGTGAGCAGGCCGATCACGTCTTCCTTGGAGACCTTCATCGGGCGGCCGAGCGCCTGGTGGGGGGAGGCGTTGCGCCAGGCGGCCTCGACGAGGTCCTTGCGGCCGAGCAGCAGGCCGGAGGTTTGCGGGCCGCGCAGGAATTTTCCTCCGGAGTAGATGACGAGGTCGGCGCCGCGGGTGAGCCAGGGGGAGGGTTTCACCAGGTGTTCGCTGGCGGCATCGACCATGACCGGCACGAAGCGGGGCTTGGCGCGGGCGAGGAGGTCCTCCATGCGGACCTTGCTCTCGTGCTCATGGGTGCCGAGGACGGCGACCATGGCGACGGGCTGTTCGAAGGCGCGGTCGAGTTCTTCCAGGGTCTCGACCTCGACGATCACCGTGCCGCTCATGCGGATGGCCTGGTCGTAGGCGAAGCGCTGGTTCTTCACCATCACCACCCGGTTCGCCATGCCGGTGGTATCCGGCAGGCGGAGCATCTTGATCGGGTCGTTGCCGGCGACGCAGGCCATGGTGCCGAGGGCGACGGCGGCGGCGCTGCCGCAGGTGACCAGCGCGCCTTCGGAGCCGGTCAGTTCGGCGATGCGCTGGCCGGCCTTTTCCATCAGCTCGTCGAGGTTGACGAAGTGGCGGGAGGCTTCGGCGACGGCGGCGCGGACCTGGGGCAGCATCAGGCTGCCGCCATGCATGGTGCGGACCGAGCAGCAATTGATGAACGGCCGGACGCCGATGGCCAGGTATGGGTTGTTGCTGGTCGCCGCGTCGTTCATCGGGGGTGCTCCGGGTGCTGCCTGCCGGCCATCAGAGCGCCGCCCACCGGGCGCGGTCAAGCAGTTGCGGCCTTGGCCTCCGCCCACGCCGCCTTCAGCCACGTTGCCACCGCCACGCTGTGGTCGAAGATCGAGTAGCGGTGCCCGAAGCCGTAGTCGATGCCCGGGATCATCTCCACCGTCACCTGTTCGAGGCGGCTGTTCGGGTCGCTTGCGTGGTGGGCGAATAGCTGCCGCACCACATCCTTCCACGGCTCCAGTCTCGCCTCGTCCCAGTCGCTGTGCCACTCGCCGGGCTTGGGCCGGATGAAGGGATACTGCACCCCGCGCCCCGGGCTGCCATCCGGATGGGCACCCCATACGTTGCGCGGGTTGTTCGGCACCGCCGGGCGGGCATGGGCGTGGCGCACCCAGTTGCGGCCGATCCATTCGGCGCAGACATTGCCCGGAGCCGAGGGGTGCAGCACCAGCCCGTCGGCCAGGTCCTCGCGCAACCCCTCGATATCCAGCTCGCCGGCGTTGTCGATCTTGAAGATCACGTGGCTGTGGTCGAGCGTCATGTTGAACGCCACCCCGCGCGCCTCCACCAGCCGCGCCACCTTGGCCACCCGGCTCAGCCGCTCCGACCACATGTTGATGTGCACCTCGAAGCACGGCACCACGCCCAGCCGATCCCCGAGCTCCGCCGCCCACAGGTAAAACGCCGCCACCTGCTCGTCGGACACCCGCGCGCCGGTTGCGTCGCGGAACGGCACCTGGACGTTCTGCACCCGCATTCCGCACTCCGCCCCGATGCGCAGGTGCCATTCCAGCAAGGGCTCGTCGCGGCCGAGCGCATAGAAGAACCCGCCCGACAGCAGCGGCACCCCGGTCGCCGCACTCGCCTTCTTGTAGGTGTCGAGCAACCCCGGCAGCGGCGTGCGCTCGAAATAGTCGAACACGCCGGCGTCGCGGACCATGCGGAACTGCGTGTCCACATCGGGCACATGCGCATCGGTGTGCAGCACGCCGCCGCCGCTGATGCCGATGAGGATGTTGCGCGCCATGTCGGTGGTTCCTTGCAGGGGATGGTTGCGTCGGTCGGGGGCCGGGCTTTGGCGCGCGGAGGGATGACGGACAGCGCGGCGTGGTGGGATCAGGCGTTCTTCTCGACGCCCCAGAACACCGGCACCACGCCCTGCTGTGGCGGCGACAGCCAGGAGCGGTAGGCGGCCGGCGGGAAATACTGGCCCAGCGGAAAGAATGGCACGTGATGGAAGGCGCGGGCCTGGTATTCGTGGTCGAGCTTTCTTTGCTCCGCCGGGTCGCTGCTGTCGATCCAGCGGTCGCGCAGCTCCTCGGTCACCGGGTCGTTGGCCCAGCCGAAGAAGCCGGCCTGGCCGTTGGCGCGCACCAGGGCGGCGAAGATCGGGTCACGGTATTCGGCGGCGGGCAGCCCGTGCGGGAACAGCGACCAGCCGCCGTTGTCCAGCGGCGCGCGGCTGGTGCGCCGCTGGACCACGGTGCCCCAGTCGGTCGAGACGGCATCGATGTTGAGGCCGACCTTGCGGAAGGCGTCGATCAGCACGTGCGAGGCGGCGTCGTAGAAGGTCTGGTCGGTTGGGTGCAGGTAGACGATGCGCTCGCCGTTGTAGCCGGCCTCCTTCAGCATCGCGCGGATGTCGGCCTGGCTATGCTGCTTGCGCACGAAGTCCATGCCGGCGTCGTTGGCGCTGGGCGTGCCGGGCAGGAAGTAGCCGACGGGCGCGCGATACAGATCGGTCTGCTCGCCCATCATCGCCGTCATCACGTCTTGCTGGTTCACCGCGGCCAGCATGGCCCGGCGCACCAGGCGGTTGTCGGTGGGGGCGTGCATATGGTTCGGGCGCAAAGCAGCAAAGGTGCCGTAGATGTCGGTCGGCCGCACCACCACGCCATTGGCCCGGCGCAACATTGGCAGCAGGTCGGGCAGCGGCTGTTCCAGCCAGTCGACCTCCCCGGTGATCAGCGCGTTCGCCGCCGTGGAAGCGTCGGGCAGGAAGCGCCATTCCACCCGGTCGACCATCACGCGGTAGCCGCCGGCGCAGTAGTCCACCGGCTCGTTGCGCGGCACGTAGGTCTCGTTGCGCGCATAGACGGCGCGGCTGCCGGTGACGAATTCGTTGGCCACGAAGCGGAACGGGCCGCTGCCGACGATCTCCGGCACCTGCTTGAACGGATCGGTCTGGGCCAGGCGCTCGGGCATGATGGCGCAGGAGGGCTGGTGGCGACACAGCGAATAGGGCAGGGCGGCGAATGGTTTGTTCAGCCGCCAGACCAGGGTGCGGTCGTCCGTCGCTTCCAGCGAATCGAGCCGGGCCTCCACCGTCAGCCCGATCTGGTCGCGCTTCATCCAGCGGCGGATGGAGGCGACGGCATCGCGCGCGCGGACCGGCTCGCCGTCGTGGAAGCGCAGGCCCTCGCGCAGCTTCATCGTCCACCGGCGGCCGTCATCCTCGACCAGGTGGCCTTCGAGCATCTGCGGTTGGGCGTTGAGCTTGGAATCGCGGCCGTAGAGTGTCTCCCACACCATGTGGGCGTGGTTGCGCGTGGCCGCCGCGGTGGTCCACACCGGGTCCAGGCTGGTGAGGTTGGACTGCGGCACGTGGATGAGATTGCGTGCCCGGCCGCCGATCGCCGGCGCGGTCTGTGCCCGTGCGCCGGTTGCCGCGCCAAGCGTGGCGGCGGTGCCGGCGCGAAGGAACTTGCGACGTTTCATGTAACGTTTCTCCCGACGTTATTCGAACGCCGCGTGGGCGCCTTGTGGTGAAGATAGGCACACCGGGGGGGAAATGCTTGCCGCTTAACGCTATCCGTCGGGGGTCAGTGCCCGGCCAGGATCGCGTCGGCGATTTTTTCGGCGGTCATCAGGGTGGGGAAGTTCGTGTTGGCGCAGGGCACCACGGGGAACACCGAGGCATCGCAGACGCGCAGCCCTTCCACGCCGCGCACCCGCCCGGCCGGGTCGGTGACCGCCATCGGGTCGTCGTCGGCGCCCATGCGGCAAGTGCAGCTGGCGTGCCAGACGCCCACGGCGGCGCGGCGGACGAAGGCTTCCATCGCGTCCTCGTCCGCCAGCACCTGCTCCAGCGTGAACTCCTCCATCACCAACTTCTGCATCAGCAGCCGCCGCAGTGCCGCCGGCCCGTCCAGCAGCTTGGCCATGATGTCGGTCAGCAGCTTGTTCTTTGCGTTGATCGTGCCCACCTGGCGCACCTTGTCCGAATAGCTGGCGGGGAACGGGTCGTCGGTGACGCGCTTCATTTCGTCCATCATGTGGATCGCCGCCATGCGCCGGAACCCGTCCGCCAGCCTATCAAGGTCGCGCTTGTCGGACAGCAGGTTGAACGCCACCTCGGGCTCCGTGCGCCAGTCGGTCGATTGCAGCTTGACCTCGCCCGTTTCGGAGTAGGTTTTGTTCACGAACAGGATCGACGCCGCGATTTGTTCGCCCACGGCGTGCCAGGAGGATTTGGTGGTCGCGGTCACGAACATGTCGCCGGCGGGCGCGCCGCCCATGCCGGAGGAATAGCGCCAGCCGAGCATGATGTGCCGCCGCGTTGTCTCGTTCACCCGCGCGAATTTCTTCACGAAGGCGGCCAGTGCAATCGACGGATGGTCCATCAGCCGCTGCCCCACGCCGGGCAGCGCGTGGCGCACCTCGATGCCCATGTCGCGCAGATGGCCGGCGGGGCCGATGCCGGCGCGCATCAGGTGCGTTGGGGAGTGGATGGCGCCGCAGGACAGGATCACCTCGCGGGCGCGGAAGCTTTGCTTCTTACCGTCGACCACGGCGTCCACGCCGACGCAGGCATGGCCCTCGAAGACCAGCCCGCTCACCTGCGTCAGCGTGGAGATCGTGAGATTCGGCCGCGCCCGCGTCGCGGGGTCGAGGTAGCCGATGGCGGCGGAGACCCGGCGTTCGTAGGCGTTAGAGATGGTGATCGGGAAATATCCGTCCTCGAAGAAGCCGTTCTGGTCCGGCAGGTATTTCATGCCTGACTGCTTCAGCGCCTCGGCCAGGCCCTTGGCGTGTTCCGGCCAGAACTCCGGCCAGATGCGGCGGACGGGGATGCGCCCGTCGCGCCCGTGCCACTCGTCGTCGAAATCCATGTCGCGCTCGATCTTGCGGAAGAACGGCAGCACCTTGTCCCAGGTCCAGCCGGCGGCGCCGCGCGCCTCCCACTCGTCGTAGTCGGTGGGGGCGCCGCGGTTGGCGAGCTGGCCGTTGATGGAGGAGCCGCCGCCTAGCACCCGCGCCTGCTCGTATTTCCGCAATCTCGGTTTCGGCGCGTCGGGGTTGTTGTGGCTGATCACCTCGGTGGTGACCTTCAGCTCGTTCCACAGGAACTTGGAGTTGAGGTAGGCGGTGCCCGGATAGGAATCCAGGATCTCATGCGGCACGCGGCCGTGCGGCGTGTCCATGCCGGCCTCGCACAGCAACACTTGGTTGGCACTGCGTGCCGACAGCCGGTTTGCCAGCACGGAGCCCGCCGACCCGCCGCCCACGATGATATAGTCGTATTGCACGGCATCCCCCGCCCGTTGAGCGCCGGTCTGCAGCCGGCGCGACACAGTAGCGATCCCGGCGTTCAGCTCAAATGTGTGGCGTGGCGCTCTTGCTCGCGTGCCCGCGCGCCGCGATGCTGAGGGGGGGCGGACGATGCAGGAGGATGACGCATGCGGATCATGCCGATGATGCTGATGGCCACGACGCTGGCCTTCCCTGCCGCGGCGCAAAGCCCGCCGCTGGAGGAGGGCGACCCCGTGGCTGGCAAGGAGGTCGCCCGCGCCTGGTGTGCGAGTTGCCACGTCGTGGAAGCGAACCCCGACCGCGCCGTTGCCGGCTCGGTGCCGAGCTTCTTCGCCGTCGCCGACCGCCCGACCACGACGGCGGCCGGGTTGCGCGCGTTCCTGACCACCCAGCACGGGCGGATGCCGGACCTGAACCTGTCCAACACCGACACCGATAACACGATCGCCTACATACTCTCGCTCAAGGGCAAGTAGGCATCCGCCCTGGCCAAGCCGCGCCCGGCGGCATAGCCTCGCCGCTCCCCACCCCCAGTCTCCCCGGAAGGCCCCCATGGACACGATGCAGAGCCAGTCCCTCGACTCCGAAGCGATCCGCCAGGCGAAGATCGAGCTTGCCGCCACCTGCCGCTGGGCCTCGCGCCTCGGCTTCCAGTCCGGCGTGTGCAACCACTTCTCGCTCGCCGTCCCGGGGCGGCCCGACCTGATGCTGATCAACCCCGAGGGCTATTTCTGGTCCGAGGTGACGGTCAGTTCGCTGGTCATGGCCACGCATGACGGCACGATTGTTTCCACCAACGGGCACACGGTGGAGCTGACGGCATTCTGCATCCACGCGCCGATCCATCGGATTTTGCCGCAGGCGACGGCGGCGCTGCATACGCACATGCATCATGCGACGGCGATCTGCACGCGCAAGAACGGCCGCATCGCCCACACCTATCTGTCCGGCATGTCGTTCTACAACTCGATCGCCTACGACAACGGCTTCACCGGCGCCGCCGTGACGCCCGCGGAGGGCGAGCGCCTGGCCAGGGTGATCGGCCGCGCCACCGTGCTGATGATGGAAAACCACGGCCCGCTGGTGATCGGTTCTACCTTGGGCGAGGCGCTGCTGCGCCTGATCTACCTGGAGGACACCTGCAAGATCCAGCTGCTGGCGGAGTCGGGCGGGGCGGAATTGCAGCACATTCCGCCGCAGATCGTGGCGACGTATCCGGATGATTCGCCGATGTTCAAGGCGTATGGGCGGACGTTCATGAAGGCGATCATCCGCAAGCTGACGCGCGAGGAGCCTGATTTCCTGAGCTAGGTCCCGTCCGAGCGCCACGACCCGGAGGCAAGGAGTAATACCAAGCCTTGCTGACTTCGACTCATGGATGGAAAGCAAGGCTGGGCTCTGCCCAGACCCGCCAGGGGCCAAGCCCCTGGACCTTATCCTTCTAAAAAATGATGTGGATCAAAGGGCCGGCGGCCCTTTGCGGGTCCCTCGCGGTGCGACGGCAGGGCTCTGGCCTTGCTTTCAGCCCGCGTCGGCCGCCACTTTCATCGACACGATCTTATCGGGGTTCGACACCATCCCGCTCCCGCCGCTGCCGCGCTTGATGGCGTCGATGTGGTCCATGCCTTCGGTCACCTGGCCCCAGATAGTGTACTGGCCGTCCAGGTGCGAGGCAGGGGCGAACATGATGTAGAACTGGCTGTTGGCGCTGTTCGGATCGCCGGTGCGTGCCGCGCCCACGGTGCCGCGCACGAAGCCGCGCAGGCGGGTGAACTCGGCCGGCAGGGTGCCGAGGTCGGAGCCGCCGGTGCCGGTGCCGGTTGGGTCGCCGCCCTGGGCCATGAAGCCCTCGATGACGCGATGGAAGACGGTGCCGTCGTAGAAGCCCTGGCGCGCCAGCGTTTTGACCCGTTCCACATGGCGCGGCGCGAGATCGGGCAGCAGCTCGATCGTGACGCGGCCGTCCTTCAGTTCCATGTACAGCGTGTTTTCTAGGTCAGCCATGGTCGTCTCCGGTTGAGAGAGGGTGGGTCAGCTTTTCACGTCGGCGGCAACGCGCATGCGCACGATCTTGTCCGGCGTGCGGGGCGGTTCGCCCCGGGCGATCATGTCGACGAACGCCATGCCTTCGATCACCTGGCCCCAGATGGTGTATTGCCCGTCGAGGCCGGGCCCCGGCGCGAACATGATGAAGAACTGGCTGTCGGCGCTGTCCGGGTTCTGCGACCGGGCCGCCCCTACCGTGCCGCGCAGGAAGCGGCGGTTGCGGGTGAACTCGGCCTTTACGTTGCCCAGCTTGCTGCCGCCGCGCCCGGTGCCGGTGGGGTCGCCGGTCTGGGCCATGAAGCCTTCGATCACGCGGTGGAACACTACCCCGTCGTAGAACCCGTCGCGGGCCAGCTGCTTGATCCGCGCCACATGCAGCGGCGCGATGTCGGGCAGCAGTTGGATCACCACGCGCCCGTCCTTCAGGTCGAGGAACAGCGTGTTCTCGGGATCGGGCTTCGGCGCCTGCGCCATGGCAGGGGCGGCTAGGGCCGGGCTCACCGCGGCCATCGCTGCGGCGGCAAGCAGGGAACGGCGATGCATGGTTGGACCTCCAGGTTCAGCCGCGCGCCTTCACCTTCGCCATCGTCCGGTCGAAGGTGAGGGCCGAGACAAAGGACGAAATGTCGCCGTCCAGCAGGGCGACCTCCTTCACGAAGCGCGAGGAGATGAACTGGTGGTGCTCGCTGGCCATCAGGAACGTGGTTTCGATGTCTGGGCGCATGCGGTAGTTCATCCCCGCCATCTGGAACTCGAAGTCGAAATCCGACACCGCGCGCAGTCCGCGCACGATCATGCTGGCGCCCAGGTCGCGGGCAAAATGCACCAGCAGCCCGGTGAACGCGCGAACCTCGATCTGCGCTCCCGTCCGCGCCGCGATGGCCTGGCATTCGTGGCCCACCAGGTCTACCCGCTCCTCCAGCTCGAACAGCGGCCCCTTGCCGATGTTGATCGCGACACCCACCACAAGCCGGTCCACAAGACGCGCGCCGCGGGCGATCACGTCGAGATGGCCGTTGTGGATCGGGTCGAACGTGCCCGGATAGAGGCCGATGCGCTCAGCCATTGGTGTCGTCTCCTTCCTCGGCCCCGGGCGCGCCGTTGATGGGCGGCTCGGTTGCGTCATTGAGGCCATTCTCGTCGGCCGGCTCATCCTCGACCACAGGGAACACGCTTGTCACGCGCTCGCCGGCGTCAAGGCGGAACAGCGTCACGCCCATGGCGGCACGGCCCGTGATGCGCACCTGGTCCACCGGCAGGCGGATCAGCCGGCCGGCATCGGTCACCAGCATCGCCCCGTCGCCTGCCCGCACCGGCAGGATGCCCGCCACCGCCCGCCCGGTCCGTGAGGTGAGTGTCACCGCCGTGATCCCCTGGCCGCCTCGGCCGCTGACCCGGTACTCGAACGCCGAGGACCGCTTGCCGAAGCCGCCATCGGTCACCGTCAGCAGGAACTCCTCCGCCGCCTCCAGCTCCGCGATCCGCTCCGCACCGAGCGTCACCTGCTCGTCGGCCTCCTCGATCTCCGCGGCAGCCGGGGGCTCGGCCGGAGCGGGGCCCTCGACCTCTTCCTCGTGGCCGTTGCGCCGCCGCGCATTGGCCTGGCGCAGATAGGCCTCGCGCTCCCCGGGCGTCGCCTTGACGTGGCGCAGCACCGACAGGCTGATCACGCTGTCTGGCGCCTTGCCCTCGGCCAGCCTTATGCCGCGCACGCCCGACGAATCGCGCCCGGCGAACACGCGCAGCTGGTCGTCGGTGGCCTGGAAGCGGATGCACCGCCCCAACCGCGTTGACAGCAGCACGTCGTCGCCGTCGCGCAGTGTTGCCACCCCGATCAGCGTGTCGCCCTCGTCCAGCTTCATGGCGATCAGGCCCGACGCACGGACGTTGCGAAAGTCCGACAGGCGGTTGCGCCGGACATTGCCGCTGCGGGTAGCGAACACCAGGTGCAGGCTGTCCCACAGCGACTCGTCCTGCGGCAGCGGCAGCACGGTGGTGATGGTGTCCTGGCCGAGATCGGGCAACAGGTTCACCAGCGCCTTGCCCTTGCCGGTTGGCCCGCCTTCCGGCAGCTTCCACACCTTCTCGCGATACGCCTTGCCGCCGCTGCTGAAGAACAGCACCCACTGGTGGGTATGGCCGTTGAAGCTGCGCGTTACGATGTCGTCGCCGCGCGTGCCCGCCGCCGAGCGCCCGCGCCCGCCGCGGTTCTGCTGGCGGAAGGTCTCCAGCGGCGTGCGCTTGATGTAGCCGTCGCGGGTGATCGTCACCACCATCTGCCCGGGCTCGATCAGGCTTTCGTCGTCCTGGTCGGAGTCGGTATCCACCAACGAGGACATGCGCGGCGAGGCGATTTCGGCGCGCACCGCCACCAGTTCCGCCTTCATCACGTCCATCCGCCGCGGCCGGCTGGCGATGATCTCCAACAGCTGGGAGATGCGGGCGGCAACCTCGCCCATCTCCTCGGTGATCTTGTCGCGCTCCAGCCCCGTCAGCCGCTGCAGCCGCAGCTCCAGGATGCCGCGCGCCTGCTCCTCCGTCAGACGAACGGTCGGCGTGCCCGACTCGGACACCACCACATTGCGCTCGTCCTCGATCAGCGCCAGCAGCGGCAGCACCGCCTCCGCCGGCCAGGCGCGCGCCATCAGCCCCTCGCGCGCTGTTGCCGCATCGGCGCTGCCGCGGATCAGCGCGATCACCTCGTCGATGTTCGCCACCGCGATCGCCAGCCCGACCAGAAGATGCGCCCGCTCGCGCGCCTTGGACAGCTCGTGGCGGGCGCGGCGGAGGATCACCTCCTCGCGGAACCGGATGAAGCAGGCCATCGCATCGCGCAGCCCCATCAGCCGCGGACGCCCGCCATCCAGCGCCAGCATGTTCACCCCGAAACTGGTTTGCAGCTGGGTGAAGCGGAACAGGTGGTTCAGCACCACCTCCGGCGTCGCGTCCTTGCGCAGCTCGATCACGATGCGCATGCCGGAGCGGTCGCTCTCGTCGCGCATGTCGCCGATGCCCTCGATCTGCTTGGCGCGCACCAGGTCGGCGATTTTCTCCAGCAGCGTGGACTTGTTCACCTGGTACGGGATCTCGGTGACGATGATCGCCTGCCGCCCGCCGCGCAGATCCTCGAATTCGGTCCGCGCGCGAATGATGATGCTGCCGCGCCCGGTATCGAACGCGCTGCGGATGCCCGCGCGGCCCAGGATCAGCCCGCCCGTGGGGAAATCTGGCCCGGGGACGATCTTCATCACGTCGTCCAGGCTGATCTCCGGGTTGTCGATCATCGCCAGCGTCGCGTCGATGATCTCGCCGGGATTGTGCGTCGGGATGTTGGTCGCCATGCCGACCGCGATGCCGCCCGCCCCGTTGATCAACAGGTTCGGGTAGCTGGCCGGCAGAACCCGCGGCTCCTTGTCGGACTCGTCGTAGGTGGGCTGGAAATCCACCGTGTCGCGGTCGATGTCGGTCAGCAGGTAGGTCGCCGCCCGGCTCAGCCGCGCCTCGGTGTAGCGCATCGCCGCCGGCGGATCGCCGTCGACCGAGCCGAAATTGCCCTGGCCGTCCACCAGCCGCACGCGCATGGAAAACGGCTGCGCCATGCGCACCAGCGCGTCATAGATCGCGGAATCGCCGTGCGGGTGGAAATTGCCCATTACCTCGCCGACCATCTTGGCCGACTTGCGATAGGGCCGGTCCGGCGTGTAGCCGCCCTGCTGCATCGCATACAGGATGCGCCGGTGCACCGGCTTCAGCCCGTCGCGCACATCCGGCAGCGCCCGGCTGACGATCACCGACATGGCGTAGTCGAGGTAGGAGCGCCGCATCTCCTCCTCGAGCATCACCGGGTGGCGATCGCTCGGCGGTGCGTCGTCGTGTGGGGGATCCTCGGGCGGGGGACCGTCGGTGGTGTCGCTCACTTGCTGCTCACTGGCGGTACGGCTTCACTGGCTGAAGGTGTGGCGGGCGGGGGGCATGTTCTACAGGGCAAGGCTTCGCGCGCCAATTTCCGTCAAACCAGGCCATCCATCCCCCGTTCATGTGTATTCCGACGCAAGGGCGGCCCCATCCATGCCGGACAGGGCCGCTTGCCGGCATCTATATACTACGCGCGCGCGACGCGATAGCCGCGCTACTCCCTGGTCGGAACGGCCGCTCATCAGAACGGCCCCGCTCATCAGAACGGCCCGCCCATTGGAGCGGCTCGCCCATCAGAAGGGAATATCGTCGTCCAGGTCGTTGCTGCGCTTCGGCGTGTCCCACGAAGGCCCGCGCTGTGCCGGACGGTCGCCATCGCCGCCCCCGCTCGCCGCCCGGGCCGGGGCACGCTCGCGCGGCGCGTAGCCACCCCCGCCGCCGCCCTCGGCCATCCCGCCGCCCTCGCCGCCGCCGCGCCCGTCCAGCATCACCAACTCGCCGCGGAACGCCTTCAGCACCACCTCCGTCGTCTCGCGCTCCGCGCCGGACTGGTCGGTGAACTTGCGCGTCTCCAGCGCCCCCTCGATGTAGACCTTGGCGCCCTTTTTCAAATAGCGCTCCGCCACCTCGCCCAACCGCTCGTTGAAGATCACGATGCGGTGCCACTGGGTCTTCTCCTTGCGTTCCCCCGAGGCCTTGTCGTTCCAGGTCTCGCTGGTGGCGATGGAGAAATTCACCACCTTGCTGCCGCTCTGGAGGGTCCGCGATTCGGGGTCTCTCCCCAGATTGCCCACAAGGGTTACCTTGTTAACGCTGCCGGCCATGTGCGCCTATCCTTCCCGTCTGCCCTGCATCATAACGCCCGCCTCGCCACGGGACCACCATGGAGAGCGAACGATGGGGCCCCTGCGAATGGCGGGCTTCCCATCGGCCGGTTCGCCGCCATATAACAGAGAACACTTAGAGAACGCACGCGCCGCTGCAAGCCCTATTTTCGCGGAACCGACCAATATGGATGCCACCACCCCCCCGCGCGAGGCGGCACACGCGCCCCTCGCCACCACCACTGCCATCGGCACTGGCACTGGCACCGGCACCGGCACTGGCACCGGCACTGGCAGCGCCCCTGCCATCCGCGTGCGCGGCGCGCGCGAGCACAATCTCAAGAATATCGACGTCGACATACCGCGCGACAGCCTTACCGTCATTACCGGCCTGTCCGGTTCCGGCAAATCGTCCCTTGCGTTCGACACCATCTACGCCGAGGGCCAGCGCCGTTATGTCGAGTCGCTCTCCGCCTATGCCCGCCAGTTCCTGGAACTGATGGGCAAGCCCGACGTGGACAGCATCGAGGGGCTCTCGCCCGCCATCTCCATCGAGCAGAAAACCACCAGTCGCAACCCGCGCTCCACCGTCGGCACGGTGACGGAAATCCACGACTACATGCGCCTGCTCTGGGCCCGCGTCGGCGTGCCCTATTCGCCCGCCACCGGCCTGCCGATCGAGGCGCAGACCGTCTCCCAGATGGTTGACCGCGTCATGGCCATGCCGGAGAACACCCGCCTCCTGCTGCTGGCCCCCGTCGTGCGCGACCGCAAGGGCGAATACCGCAAGGAACTCGCCGAGCTGCAGCGCCGGGGATTCACCCGCGTGAAGGTCGACGGTACGCTCTACGAGATCGGCGAGGTGCCGGCGCTGAACCGCAAGATCAAGCACGAGATCGAGGCGGTGGTGGACCGCATCGTGGTCCGCGACGGCATCGCCGGGCGCCTGGCCGACAGCTTCGAGACCGCGCTCGCGCTGTCCGACGGCGTCGTCTACGCCGAGAACGCCGACAACCCAGACAAAGGGGGGCAGGCGCGCACCGTCTTCTCCTCCCGCTTCGCCTGCCCGGTCAGCGGCTTCACCATCGAGGAGATCGAGCCGCGCCTGTTCAGCTTCAACTCGCCGCATGGCGCCTGCCCGGCCTGCGACGGGCTCGGCGTGGAAACCTTCTTCGACCCTGCCCTGGTGGTGCCCGACGAACGCAAATGCCTCGCCGAGGGCGCCATTGCGCCATGGTCCGGCAGCCAGTCGCCCTACTACGACCAGACGCTGCAAAGCCTCGCCAAGCACTTCAAGGCCAGCACCCGCACCCCCTGGGAGGACCTGCCCGAGCGCATCCGCGAGGCCATCCTGCGCGGCACCGCCGACGAGCCGGTCGAGTTCACCTACAAGGACGGCGTCCGCCAATACGCCGTTAAGAAGCCCTTCGAAGGCGTGCTGCACAACCTGCAGCGCCGCTGGCAGGAAACCGATAGCGCCTGGGTTCGCGAGGAGATGTCGCGCTACCAGGCCGACAAGCCCTGCGCGGTTTGCGCCGGCGCCCGGCTCAAGCCCGAGGCGCTCGCCGTCCGCGTCGCCGGCTGCCACATTGCCGAGGCCTCCGAGCTGTCGATCCGGGCCGCGCGCGACTGGTTCGGCCAGGTGCTGCCCACGCTGACCCCGCAGCGGGCGGAGATCGCACGGCGCATCCTGCGCGAGATCGAGGACCGGCTGCAGTTCCTCAACGACGTCGGGCTGGAATACCTCACGCTTGCCCGCGGCTCTGCCACGCTGTCCGGTGGCGAAAGCCAGCGCATCCGGCTGGCCTCCCAGATCGGGTCCGGCCTCACCGGCGTGCTGTATGTGCTCGACGAACCCTCGATCGGCCTGCACCAGCGCGACAACGAGCGCCTGCTGGGCACGCTGCGCCGCCTCAAGGCACTGGGCAATACCGTGCTGGTGGTCGAGCATGACGAGGACGCCATCCGCGCCGCCGACTATCTGATCGACATGGGCCCCGCCGCCGGCATCAACGGCGGCCGCGTGATCGCCCATGGCACCGCCGAGGAGGTTTCTGCCCACCCCGAGTCGCTCACCGGCGCATACCTCTCGGGCCGCAAATCCATCCCCGTGCCCGCCCTGCGCCGCCCAGTGCAGAAGGACCGCGTGGTCAAGGTGATCGGCGCCCGCGGCAACAATCTCAAGGACGTGACGGCCAGCTTTCCGCTCGGCGTGTTCACCTGCGTCACCGGCGTGTCGGGCGGGGGGAAATCGACGCTGGTGGTGGACACCTTCTACAAGGCCGCCAGCCGCCGGCTGATGGGCTCGGGCGAGGTCCCGGCGCTCCATACCCGCATCGACGGCCTCGAACACCTCGACAAGATCATCGACATCGACCAGTCCCCGATCGGGCGCACGCCGCGTTCAAATCCAGCCACCTACACCGATCTGTTCGCGCCGATCCGCGACTGGTTCGCCGAACTCCCCGACAGCCGCGCCCGCGGCTACAAATCCGGCCGATTCTCCTTCAATGTCAAAGGCGGACGGTGCGAAGCGTGCCAGGGCGATGGTTTGCTCAAGATCGAGATGCATTTCCTGCCCGACGTTTTCGTCACCTGCGACACCTGCAAGGGCAAGCGCTACAACCGCGAGACGCTGGAGATCAAGTTCCGCGACAAATCCATCGCCGAAGTGCTTGAAATGACGGTCGATGAAGCCGTCCCCTATTTTTCCGCTGTCAACAAGATCCGCGACCGCCTCACCATCCTGCAACAGGTCGGCCTCGGCTACATCGCCCTTGGCCAGCAGGCCACCACCCTGTCCGGCGGCGAGGCGCAACGGATCAAGCTGTCCAAGGAACTCGCCCGCCGCGCCACCGGCCGCACCCTCTACATCCTGGACGAACCCACCACCGGGTTGCATTTCGAAGACGTGCGCAAGCTGCTGGAGGTGCTGCACGCGCTGGTTGATGCCGGCAACACCGTGGTGGTGATCGAGCACAACCTGGAGGTGATCAAGACGGCCGACTGGGTGCTGGACTTGGGGCCGGAGGGCGGGGATGGCGGCGGGCGGATCGTGGCACAGGGCACCCCGGAAGACATTGCCACCGTCGCCGAGAGCCACACCGCCCGCTTTCTGGCGCCGCTGCTGCCTGTCGCTAAGGCCAGGAGGAAAGGCAGATAGCAAGCGGGCCCCGGGCGCATGTCCGGAGCCCCCATTCTTGACTTAAGCTGCCTCAGTTCGCCCGCTTGGTGATCGAGATCGCATAGGCCGGCGTGCGGATCGCGAACATCGGATCGTTCTCCGGCCCGTCGATCCCGTCGGCGAGCAGCGTGGGCGCGAAGATCACGCCGTCGCAGATCTTGGCATCGGCCACGCTGCGCACCAGAAGCGTGCCAAGCTCCACGGTCGGCCGTGTGTCCTCGCCTTCCCACAGACGCGTCGGATTGTCGGTCGGATCACCCGCGCGGCCGAGGATCGCAACCATGCGCAACCCGGTCGGCCGCCCGCTCGCCAGCCGCGTGCCGATATCCGCCGCCAGGAAGTCGCGTGGCCGGGCACGCGCCTCGTCGTCGGTCAGGGGCACCGGTCCGTCGAGCGGATCCATGCGAAACTTCATCACCTGGCGCGCCCCAGCGGCGTTCGTCAGCGTGTACGCGTGCACACCCCAGTAGTTCACTCCAACCCACGACCCCGGAATCGGCCTGCTGGCCAGGAAACGGGCCTGGAGCAGCGTTTCGGGATTGGCCTCGGAGAATGCGCGCACGCGGTCGGGGTCGGGCGCTCCATTGGCCGCCGGCCGGCGCGCCTCAAGGAAACCAAGCATCTGCGCGGGCGTGGCGGCGAAGTTGATCGGCGCGTTGACCATGACGAACTCGGTCTGGCCCGCTCCGTCGCCGTCAATTCGGAACGACAGGCCGCGGTTCACGCCGCGCGCGCCGTCGGCCACGGCCGGATTGCCGCCACCGACCGAAAAGCGGATCACGGCCTCGGATGGCTGGGTGAAAATGACGGCCTTCGATAGCCCGCGCGCGGCGGCGGTTGGCTCAAACCGGCCAGAATAGCAGGCGCCCTTGGCACCGCTTGGCCGGTGCGTGCCGGGGCCGGCGAAGGCGCGCATGGTCTCGACGATCGGCGTGGGATCGGTGTCCTGGGCCCAAGCCGGTTGTGCCGGCATGGCGAGCAGGATCGCGAAGCTGGCGGCGGCAAGCGACGGCACTCGTGTCATCGGTCGTTTTCCCTAATCGGCCTTGTCCGAAACGGATGGCCCCCAACAGGCTGACGTCTCGACCGATCCCGGCGTTACAGCGGGAAACGCCCGGGGCCGGCGATTCCGGAATCGTCGCGGTGAACCAACGTTCCATTGCCCTCGGGGGCGCCCTCGAGGGCCGGTGCGCGGCCAGGCTCAGTACCGCGCTTCGGCCGAGTCCAGCACCGCAAGCGCGCGCCGCCACGATAGTGGCGCCTCGTCCGCCGGAACCTCGACGCGCGCGAACCGCCCCTGCCGGATCGCGCCCGCTCCGGACTGGATCGCCGCCATGTGCACTGGCGAGCGGACAAATGCTGCGCGGGCGGCCTCGTCCTCCCACACCGTCATCGTCCATACCGCGTCGCCAAGCGGTTCCCGCCGCAGCTTGTACCCCACCACCCCTGGCTGTTGCGCAAGGCTGCGGACGACCTCCGCCGAAGCCTGGTCGAACGACCCCCGCTTTGCCCCGTCCAACTCCGCATAGGTCAGCGCTACCACGCGGGTGGCCCCGGTCGGTGGGCGCCCGTCGGACAGGTCGCGGAAAGGCAGGCTGATGGCACAGCCGCCCAGCAGCGGAACGAGCAGCACCACGGCGAGACGGTGCAGCGGGGCGATCGACATGGCAGGCTCCGAGGCGCGAGGATAAAAGCGACGTGGCCCCTCCCGCCATATTGGCTAGGGGGAATTGCTCTGCGACACCTGTGCCGCCGGTCGCGCATCGGAATGTCGCAGCACCTGCTCGGCCATCCACCGCCCCCCGGCCACCTCGAACATCCGCCGGATGCGCGCACCCTCCTGCATGACGGCGGCGGCGCACAGGGCCGCGACCGCTGCATCCGGCTCCGGCCCCACCGCCAGCACGCCCAGCCCATAGCCATGCCGGAACGCGAAGCCCGGCCAGCGCCGCCGCACCTCCTCCCACAGCCGCCACACCCCGAAATCCCCTTCCCGCACCTCGATGTCGTGGAACAGCACCACGCCGCGCGCCGACATCGCCGGCAGCCACGTCTCGAAATCGTGCCGTACCGAGGCATAGTCGTGCAGCCCGTCGATATGCAGCAGGTCGATGCTCCCCGGCGCGAACAGCCGCCGCGCCATGTCGAACTCCGCCCGCAGCAGCCGCGAGAACGCCCCATGACGCGAATCGTGCCAGGCATGCAACTCCTGGAACACCGACTCGTCGTACTGCCCAGACTGTGTGTCGCCCCGCCACGTGTCGACCGCCACGCAGCGCGTGGGCAGCGCGCATTCGCTCACCGCCCGGCAGAACGCGGCGTACGACACGCCGGTGTGCGTCCCCAGCTCCACCACCAGCCCGGGCCGCATGGTCGCCACCAGCCAGTGCGCGAACGGCACATGGCCCCACCAGGCACTGAGCACGCCCAGCCGGTCGGGCTCCCAGAACACCGGGTCGAGGTCGCGGGGGGGCAGGCTGGCAGCATCCATGAGCAGCATCATACGCGGCCCAGGACCCATGCCGCCACCACCGCCAGCCGGTCGCCCAGGGCCCGGGCCTCCGGCGGCGTCGCACCGGAGCGGCCAAAGCGGGCCAGGTCCCGCCGCGCCAGCACCACGGGCAGGGCGGCGGCCAGCACCGGGCGGGCCAGGAAGCCGCGCGCCGCGGCCAGCATCGCCCCTCCTTCGGCGGCAAGCTCGGTCACCACCGCGTGCAGCTGCTTCCCCCCCTGGCGGGCGGTGACGTCGTGGATGCTCAGCCCATGCGCCCCCAGCACGTCCTGCGGCACCAGCACCCGGCCGGCACGCGCCAAGGCCGGCAGGTTGCGCAGTTGGCCAGCGATGCCGTGTACGGTGCCCAGAACCCGCAGGCGCGCCAGCATCGCACCCTCCGCCCCCAGTGCCCGCCCCGCCGCCACCATCACCCCCCCGGCGGTCGCGGCGAGATAGTCGTGCCAGGCCCCCCGGTCAGGAATGGCCTCCTGCGTCTCTGCCTCCCGCCCGTCGATCATCCCCAGCAGGTCGGCCGGCAGCAGCAGCCCCTGGGCGATCGCGGCGGAAAGCGGGGTGGCGACTTCATGGCGCTTCGCCGTCCCCTCCACCACCTCCCGCCACCATTGCAGGCGGATCAGCGCCAGCATCGGCTCGCGCACCGCCTCGCGCGCCCGCGCCAGTTCGTGGTTGAAGGCATACAGCGCGAACAACGCCTCCCGCCGCGTCGGCGGCGCGAAGAGGGCGGCGAGGAACCGGTCCGGATCATGGCGGCGGACGATCTCGGCGCAGGTCGAAAGGGCAGGGGGCGCGCTCATCGGGAGGAGGTGCCCCGGCCGTCGCGCTGGCGCAAGCTTCACCCGGTCATGCTTGACCTTGGACCAGCGCGGCCATAGCTACGAGGGGCGTCCTCATCCGCCAAACAATCCCGGAGAACGGCTTCATGGCCTTCACACTCCCCGCCCTCCCCTACTCCACCTCCGCACTGGCCGCGAAAGGCATGTGCCAGGAGACGCTGGAGCTGCACCACGGCAAGCACCACCAGGCCTATGTCACCGCGCTGAACGGCTTCGTCGAGAAGGACGCGGCCCTGCAGGGCAAGTCGCTCGACGAAATCGTGAAGCTGTCCAACGGCAATGCCGCCATGGCCCCGGTGTTCAACAACGCCGGCCAGCATTGGAACCACATCCTGTTCTGGCAGAACATGTCGCCCACCGGCGGCGGCATTCCGGGCACGCTGGAAGCCAAGCTGGTCAGCGACTTCGGCAGCGTCCAGGCGTTCAAGGACGCCTTCAAGACCGCCGCCACCACCCAGTTCGGCAGCGGCTGGGCCTGGCTGGTCATGGGCAGCGACGGCAAGCTGAAGTGCACCAAGTCCCCGAACGGCAGCAACCCGCTGGCCGCCGGCGAAGGCACCGCGCTGCTGGGCTGCGACGTGTGGGAGCACAGCTACTACCTGGACTTCCGCAACCGCCGCCCGGACTACGTGCAGAACTGGCTGGACAACCTGGCCAACTACGAGGGCATCTCGATCTAGGCTGGCGCCCCGCGTTTGCCGGAAAGGGCCCTGAAAGGGGCCCTTCTTCGTGCGGCTCCCGCCTTGCGCGGCCGAACCGGCCTCAGCCGAACCGGTTGCGCCCCTGCGTACCCCGCATGCAATAGAAAACCAGCATCACGACGAATCCCAACAGCGGCACCAGCCCTATCCACACCCACCAGCCGGACCTGTCGGTGTCGTGCAAGCGCCGCACGGCTACCGAAATCCCGGGCAGGAACGTGGCAAGCGCGAATATCAGCCCCAGCGGGCTGAACCACAGCCCGATTCGCACCAGCACGGAATCCACGATGCTGATGGCGATGTTGCCCAGGACCAGGAACAGCACGAAATACCAGAATTCCGGCCGCGCCGCCCGCCCCGCGAATGTCGTGTATTTGGTCAGGCAGGTCGCCACTGCCGCCACGAAATCCGCCGCCGGCCCGCTGCTTCCCGCCGCGCGTCGCGCCGCATCATGCACCGACGTGGCGAACGCGCCGGCGTTTTGGCTGGTGAACTGCCCTCCGGTCTGCGCGCTTCCATATCCCGCCCCCGGGGAGGGGCGCATGCCCGGTGCCGGCGGCGGCACCCCGCGCCCCAGCGGAGACTCGGCGAAGGGCACCCAGCCTGCCATGCCGGCCGCCCACACCAGCGTCCCATCCGTCACCGTGCCGGCATGCACCAACGCGGCCATCTGCTCCACGCTGAACGGTCCCTTCTGCTCGCTGCCCACAAGGTAGTGCCATTGCAGGCCTGCCGATTGAGACATGGGAACCTCCGGATGGGATGGTGGCGCCGCAGCAACGGCGCGCTATGACTTTTCAGACTTCTCCGCCGGCTTGGCGTCGTTGGCCGGCTTCGGATCGCCCAGTACGGCGGTGATCGTCTCGCGATACACCTTCACCCGCACATTCGGCGCGATCTCCACCTCGATCTCGTTGCTGCCCTCCACCGTGCGCTGCACCACGCCGATGATGCCGCCGCCGGTCAGCACGCGGTCGTTGCGCTTCAGCGCCGCCAGCTTGCCCTTCAGCTGCTTGGCCGTCTGCTGCTGCGGGCGGATCAGCAGGAAATAGAACACCCCGAATATCAGGATGATCGGCAGGAACTGTCCGAACGTGGTGGCCAGGCCACCCAAGTCCTGCGCGTAGGCCGGGGAGATCAGCATGTCTGGGGGCTTCCGGGTTGCGGTGAAGTCCGCCGGACCATAGTTTCCGCGCCTTCCACGTCAAGCACGATCGGATCGCCCACGCCATGGACCAGCGCCTTCTGGACGCCGCACTCAGGATCGCCGCCGCCCTGGACCGCCTCGCCCCGCCCGAGCCCCCGGCGCCGGACCTCTCCCTGGCCGACGCCTTCGTCTGGCACCCGGAGGGCCGCGATCTGCGCCCCGTCGCCCGCGTCAGCCGCGTGGACATCGACCTGCTGCAGGGCGTGGACCAGCAGAAGGCCATCGTGCTGGAGAACACCAGCCGTTTTGCCGCGGGCCTGCCCGCCAACAACGCCATGCTCTGGGGCGCCCGCGGCATGGGCAAGTCCTCCCTCGTCAAGGCCGCCCATGCCCGCGTGAACGCCGACCGCCCCGCCTCCCTGGTGCTGATCGAGATCCACCGCGAGGACAACGCCTCGCTGCCCGACCTGCTGCGCCTGCTGCGCCGCCCCGAATTGCGCGGTGCGGACCGCCGTTGCCTCATCTTCTGCGACGATCTTTCCTTCGAACGCGAGGATGCCGACTACAAGGCCCTGAAATCCGTGCTCGACGGCGGCATCGAGGGCCGCCCCGCCAACGTCCTGTTCTACGCCACCTCCAACCGCCGCCACCTGATGCCGCGCGACATGATCGAGAACGAGCGCAGCACCGCCATCCACGCCGGCGAGGCGATCGAGGAAAAAGTCTCCCTCTCGGACCGCTTCGGCCTCTGGATCGGCTTCTACCCCTGCGACCAGGATGTGTTCTTCGCCATGATCGACGGCTACGCCGCCACGATGGAACTGCCCATCGACGCCGAGGCGCTGCACGCCGCCGCCGTGGAATGGTCCGTCACCCGCGGCGCCCGCTCCGGGCGGGTGGCGTGGCAGTTCATCCAGGAGATGGCGGGGCGGCTGGGGGTGGCCGCGGCATAGGGAAGAAGTTCTTTTTTAAAAAAAAGAACCAAAAAACTTCTGTCCATTTGCACCGCGTTTGACCACCTGGGCGCGGTGCCATGGATGAAGTCTTTTTTGCTTCTTTTTTCTTCAGAAAAAAGAAGAATCTTCCTTCACCATCCGCCGCACCATCCCAAGCGGCAGCGTGATCGGTTCGTCCAGCATCCCGCGCCGGAAGCGTTCCACTGGCGCCGCGAACCCCCAGTCGAAGCTGAGCCCGGCCAGGCAGGCGAGGTCCCAGTAGAAATAGTCGCAGTATCCCGGCCCGATCGTGCCCACCCGCCCGCCCGGCGCCATGAAGCCGGTCAGCGTCAGCGCCGCGCCCAACGCGCCGACCACCCGCCGGGCGCCAGCGAACAGCGCCACCTGCTCGGCGAACGGCAAGGCGGATGGCTCCACCACCCTGTAGCCCGCTTCGGCCGCAATTTCCGCCGCCGCGTCCGCGTTGGTCACCACCCGCCGCCCGGTCGAAGGCCGTGCGACGAATACCCGCTCGGCCGTGCCCGGCGCGGGTGCCGCGTCGCGCAGCCGGGCAAACAGCCGGCGCACCGTGGGCGACTTGAACCACCCCTCGCCCACCAGCGACGGCCAGTGCAGCGCCGCCACCCGCAGGATGCTGCCCGCCGGGCACGCCACCAGCTCCGCCCGCAGCCCCAGCGCCTGCAGCGCGAAGCCGATCACCGGCCGGAACGGCTCGGCCGCCTGCGGCAGCAGCAGCCGCATCTCGCGGATTCCCGCCGCTTCCAGGTGCAGCAGCCGCGGCAGCATCTCGGCTAGGATGTGGCCGAAATTGTTGCAATCCTGCAGGAACAGCGCCACCACCGGCGGCCCCGACGAAGGCAACGACGCCACGTCCCCCGCCGCGATTCGCGAGAGCTGCCACGCCTGCCGCTCCGCCAGCGCCACGTCGACCGGCACGTTGTAGTAGCTTTCCCGCACCGCCACCCCCTCGCGGGAGACCACGTAGCTGCCGTCCAGCACCAGCGCGTCGCGGAACAGCATCAGCGCCTCGGGCCGGCACGGCACCTCCGGGCGGGCGATCACCGACAGGAACTCTCGCGCCTGCCCGTCATCGGCCGGGCGGAAGCCGTGCAGCGTGGGCGGGCTGGAGTCGTATCGGCTGGCCGGCGCCAGGTGCAGCGTCTCCGCGCTCGGAACCTGGGCGAAAGGCGCCCACGGGATCGGCAGCGTCGTGCTCACGCCCCCTCCAGCAATTCGGCCAGCAGGTCGGGGTTCACGAACATCGGCCGCTCCAGCATCGCCATGTCGAACGCGGCCACGGGCGCCGTGAACCCCCAGGTGAAGCGATGCCCGCACAGGCAGGCGAGGTCCCAGAAGAACGGGTCCGCATTGCCGCCTTCCAGCATCGCCACCGTCCCCCCGGGCGGCATCGCGGCCATCAGCGTCAGCGCCGCCCCCATCGGGCCGAGGATGCGCCGCGCCCCCGCGAACAACGCCACCTGTTCCGCGAACGGCAGCGCCGACGGCTCCACGACGGCAAACCCCGCCGCCCGCGCCGCCTGTTCCACCGCCGCCGCGTTGGCCACGTTCCGCCGCGACGCCGCCGGCCGCGCGACATACAGCCGCTCCGGCCCCGCCGAACGCGGTGCCGCCGCGCGCAGCTTCTCCATCAGGTGCAGCAGCGTCGGCGACTTGCGGTGTTCATGCCGCGCCACCGGCGACGCCCAATGCAGCGCCGGCACGCGAATGGCGGTGCCGGCCGGGCAGACCAGTTTCTCCGCCTCCATCCCCAGCGCCCGCAGCGTGAACTCCACCATCGGCCACAGCGGTTCCGACTCCGCCGGCACCAGCAGCCGAAGCCGCCGCAGCCCCGCCTCGGCCAGCAGCACCAGCCGTGGCAGCATCTCCACCAGCACGTGGCCGAAACTGAACGCGCACGGTGCGAAGATCGCCGCCACCGGCGGCCCGGCCTCCGCCACCTGCGCCACCTCGCCGGAAGCGATGCGGTCCAAATGGTGCTGCTGCCACGCCACGTGGTGCGGCTCGGCATACAACGGAAAACTCTCCAGCACCCCGGTGCCGTCGCGCCCCAGCACCTGCATGCCGTCCAGAACGATCGCCTCGCGATACAGTATCACCGCTTCCAGCGGGCACTCCACATGCGGGCGCGCCAGCAGCGACAGCATTTGCCGCGCCCGCGTGGTGTCGGCCGGCACGAAGCCGGTCAGCCCCGGGGGCGTGGAGGCATAGCGGGTCGGCGGGCGCAGATGCAGCATCTGGCTGCCCGCCAGCCCGGCAAACGGCGCGAGGCGGATCGGCAGCGCGAGCGGCGCGTCGCCCATCAGCTGCCCAGCGCCCGTCCTTCAGCCGCCAGCGCCAGGCGGCACACCGCGAAGCAATGGCGCTGCGTCATCGCCGTCTCCGTCCGGTCGCGCAGATCGGCGGCGAAGTCCCGGAACGTGTCCACCGGCATCCCGGCGCAGGCAAAGTGCTCGGTCTTCGCGTTGGTCACCAGGAACAGGTGCTGCCCGCCCTCCCGCCCGGCGAGGTCGAGGTTCTTGCGCAGCTCGATGAACCCCTCCGTCCCCACGATGAACGCCCGCCCGTCGCCCCAATCCGCCAACCCGTCCGGCGTGAACCAGTGCATCTGCATCGTGGCGGTCGCCACGTCGTTGCGCAGGATCATCTCGCCCCAATCCTGGAAATCGGCAACGGGCGTCCGCTCCGGCGCCACGCTGCGGATCGCCGCGTGCACGATCTCCGCATCCTCCTGCCCAGTCAGCTGCAGGAAGCTGTCGATCTGGTGGCAGCCGATATCCACCAGGATCGAGCCGTTGGTGCGCGTGTTCCAGAACCAGTCCGGCCGTGTCGCGCGGTTGAGCCGGTGCGGCGACATGCCGGTGGTCGAGACCAGCCGCCCGATCGCCCCCGCTCGCACGAGTTCCTTCGCCCGAAAGCTGGCCGGGGAGCTCCAGCGGTCGCCGAACGCCACGATGAACCTGCGCCCCGTCTCCGCCACCACGGCCTCCACGGCGGCCAGGTCGGCCCGCGTCGTGATGCCCGGCTTGTCCGCCAGCACGTCCTTGCCCCGCCGCATCGCCTCGATCGCCAGCGCCGCGCGCTCGCTCGGGATCGCTGCGGTGACGATCAGCTCGATCGTCGCGTCGTCCATCAGCCGTTCGCGCTCGGCCACTTCGGGAAGATGCGGGAAGCGCTTGCGGAACCCCTCCAGCACATGCGGGTTGGTCGTCACCGGCCACCAGCCGGCGCATGCCATGCCGGCGTCGATCAGGTGCTGCGTCAGCTCATAGACATGGCGGTGATCCAGTCCGATCACTGCGAAGCGGTGGGTCATGGCGGGCCTCCCGGATGGCGCGATGCTAGCCCCGCACCCCGTCGCGCACCACCCGCCCATCGACCAGATGGATGCGCCGCGGTGCCGTCTGCGCCAGGCCCTCGTCATGCGTCACCGCGATCACAGTGCGCCCCTGCCGCGCCAGCTCCGCCAGGATGGCGAACACCGCCGCCGCGTTCTTGGTGTCCAGCGCCCCGGTCGGCTCGTCGGCCAGCACCAGCGGCGGATCGTTGGCCAGCGCGCGCGCCACCGCCGTGCGCTGCCGCTGCCCGCCCGACAGGGCATCCGGCCGCTTGTTCGCCTGGTCCGCCATGTCCAGCCGCGACAGCAATTCCATCCCCCGCTCCCGCATCGCCGCGCGCGACAGCCGGCCCAGTTGGCGCATCGGCAGCATCACGTTGTCCAGCACGGTGAATTCCGGCAGCAGGAAATGGAACTGGAACACGAACCCGAACGCCGCCAGCCGCATCCGCGTGCGCGCTGCGTCGTCCAGCCCCGAGGTCGACGCGCCGTCGACGAACACCTCGCCCGTGGTCGGCAGGTCGAGCAGGCCGAGCAGATACAGCAGCGAGGACTTGCCCGACCCCGACGGGCCGGTGACCACGGTGAAGCTCGCCGGCGCGAACGCCACCGAAATGCCGTCCACCAGCGTCACCGGCACCGCCAACGGCAGCACCCGGCCCAGCCCCACGGCCCGCAGCACGTCCTTCATGTCGCGCCGCGGATGATCGCCAACGGATCGGTCCGCGCGGCCTTGCGTGCCGGAATCCACGCCGCCCCCACCGCCGACAGCATTGCGATCCCCGCCGCCAGTCCATAGGTGAACGCCGACTGCTGCACCGTCAGCCGCTGTGTCGGGTCGCTCGCCCCCGGCGCCGGCAGCGTCTCCATGAACGACGCCCCCGCCCAGCCCGCCAGCCACCCCGCCGCCACGCCCATCAGCCCCACGGCAATCCCCTCCGCGACGAAAATCGCCACCACGCTGCCGCGCGGCATGCCGATCGAACGCATGATCGCGATGTCGCGCGCCTTCTCGCTCACCACCGTCGAGATGATGTTGAAGATGCCGAACCCCGCCACCAGCAGGATCGACCCGGTGCTGCCGTAGATGATGATGTTCTGCATCACGAACACCTCCAGGATGCGCGAGAATGTCTCCTCCCACGGCGCCGCCTTGTAGCCCCAGCGCCCCTCCACCAACGCGGCCACCTCCTTCGATCGCGCAATGTCGGCCAGGCGGATATGGATCTCGTTCACCACCCGCGGCCGCCCCTGCATCGATTGCTGCCGGTTCAGCGACACATAGACCTGGCTGGTGTCCTGCTGCTCCACCCCGGTGCGGAAAATGCCGACGATCCGCAACGCCCCCTCGCCCCCGGCCGAGGTCGCCACCGCCACCGTGTCGCCCAGCGCCGCCCCCATCTTGTCCGCCAGCGCCCGGCCGAGCACGATCCCGTCCGACCGCGTGCCCAGCGCCGCCATGCTGCCCTCCTTCACATCCTTCTGCAGCGTCGTGACCCGCATCTCCTGCACCGGATCGATGCCGACGGCACTCACCGCATAATCCCGCCCGGCCCGGCGCAACAGCATCTGCCCGCGCAACGTCGGCGCCGCCGCCACGCCCTCCATCGCCGCCAAGGCCGCCAGAATCTCCCCGGCATTGGCAATGCCGCGCACCGGATCGCGCGGCAAAATCCGGCTGACCGCCACCGCCCCACCCGGATGCAACATCGCCAAAGGCTGCGGCGCCGGCCGCCGCACCTCGTCGGTGATCACGACATGCGGATTGCTCTCGATCAACTGGTTGCGAAAAAACGCCTGGAACCCGGCCATCAGCCCGGTCATCGCAATGAAGACACCAACCCCCAACGCCACCCCCAACACCGACACCAACGTCTGCCTCCGCCGACCGAGCAAATGCGCCACCGCAATGGCGAGCGGGAGCGTCATGGGGGGCACATAGGAAGGAAGGCCAGGGCTCCGCCCTGGACCGGCCAAGGGCGGAGCCCTTGGAACCCCGGACCTTTTCCGCCGTCGGCGGGTGGGGGCCACGAGGGTAATCGAACCGGCCGGACGGCCCCACCCCCCCAAGGCGGGACAAAGTTTGATGGTACAGGGGGCGCGGCC
>JANPIH010000161.1:0-3891 GCA_031424895.1 Rhodospirillales bacterium | reverse complement strand
CGAGTTCCCAGCACTCGGCGGTTTCCATCGCGTCGGCGGGGCGGAACACATGCACGTTCGGGATCGCGCGCAGGGCGGCGAGGTGCTCGACGGGCTGGTGGGTCGGGCCGTCTTCGCCGAGGCCGATGCTGTCATGGGTCATCACATGGATGACGCGCTGGCGCATCAGGGCGGCGAGGCGGATGGCTGGGCGCATGTAGTCGCTGAATACCAGGAAGGTGCCGCCATAGGGGATGACGCCGCCATGCAGCGCCATGCCGTTCATCGCCGAGGCCATGGCGTGCTCGCGGATGCCCCAGTGGATGTAGCGCCCGCCATAGTTGCCGGGGGTGACGAAGCCCATGCCCTTGACCAGCGTGAGGTTCGAGCCGGTGAGGTCTGCCGAGCCGCCGGCCAGTTCCGGCACCGCCGGCACCAGGGCATCGAGTGCCTTCTGGCTTGCCTGCCGGGTGGCCAGCTTCGGGCGGGTCTCGGCGAGGTTGGCCTTGAGTGCGGCCACCGCCTCGTGGAAGCTTTCCGGCAGCTTGCCGCTGATCGCCCGCTCGAACTCGCCGCGCTGGTTGTGCCGCGCGAGGCGCTTCAGCCAGCCGCGGCGCGGTGTGGCGCCGCGCGCGCCGGCGTCCCGCCAGGGGGCGGCGATATTGTCGGGGATCTCGAAGGGGGCGGCCGTCCAGCCCAGCGCCGCCTTGGCCGCCGCCGCTTCCGCCCCGCCCAGGGGGGAGCCGTGGCTGCCCGCCGTGCCGGCCTTGCTCGGCGCGCCGAAGCCGATGATGGTTTTGCAGGCCAGCAGCGTGGGCTTCCTGTTGCGCATCGCCCAGGACATCGCGGCGGCGATCTGCGCCGGGTCGTGCCCGTCCAGGCGTTTGACCGCCCAGCCCGAGGCGGCGAAGCGCTTCATCTGGTCGTCGGAGGTGGAAAGCTCGGTGCCGCCGTCGATGCTGATGGAATTGTCGTCCCACAGCACGCACAGCTTCTCCAGCTTCAGGTGCCCGGCCAGGCTGATCGCCTCCTGGCTGATCCCCTCCATCAGGCAGCCATCGCCGGCAACCACCCAGGTGCGGTGGTCCACCAGCGACTTGCCGAAGCGGGCGGCCAGCATGCGCTCGGCCAGCGCGAAGCCGACGGCGTTGCCCAGGCCCTGGCCGAGCGGGCCGGTGGTGGTCTCGATGCCCGGGTGCTCGCCGAATTCCGGGTGGCCGGCGGCGGGGGAGTGCAACTGGCGGAAGCGCTTGAGGTGCTCGATCTCCATGCCCTCCTGCCCCGTGAGGTGCAGCAGCGCATAGAGCAGCATCGAGCCATGGCCGGCCGAGAGGATGAATCGGTCCCGGTCGGGCCAGCGGGGATCGGCGGCGTCGTATTTCAGGAAGCGGGTCCAGAGCACGGTGGCGACGTCGGCCATGCCCATCGGCATGCCGGGATGGCCGGACTTCGCCGCCTCCACCGCGTCGATCGCCAGGGCCCGGATGGCATCGGCCATCCGCCGCTCGGGCGTCATCGGACGGGCCAGGATCGCGGTCTGGGCCGCCAGGGCCGGATTTTCGGCGTTCACCTCGGCGATCGATGCCATGCAACCTCTCCTGCGCGAGGGGGGGTCTTATAAGCCGTGCCCGGATGCGGCAAGTGGGGCGTGGGCTGGGGTGGGGTGCGTCGCTTCCCGTCAGGCGTGCTGAAGCGAATGGTATTTGCGGGCGAAATAGACCAGGCCCTGGCCCGGCTCGCCGCCATGCACGGCGTCCACCTCGCAGAAGAACACGCTGTGGGTGCCCACCTCGCTCACCTGCACCACGCGGCATTCGAACGACACCAGCGCCCCCTTCAGCGCCATCGATCCGCTCGGCAACGGGGTCCATTCCGCCATGTCGAAGCGCGCGTCGTAGTCGCCTTCGCCCATGCCCGCGAACACCGGCGACAGGTGCTGCTGGTCGGCGCACAGCACGTTCACGCAGGCGACGCGGTTGTCCTTCAGCGCCTGGTTCGAATCGCTGCCGCGGTTCAGGCACACCAAAAGGGTGGGCGGCGTGTCCGTCACCGAACATACGGCGCTGGCCGTGAAGCCGCGCCTTCCGCCGGGCCCGTCGGTGGTGATGATGTTCACCGCGGCACCGAGGCGGGCCATAGCATCCCGGTAGTTCTTCTGGTCGACCACGTGCTGGCTCCGCCGCTGTTCCCCGGGGACCACCGGTCCCGGGCGGTCGATCATGCCGCGACTTCGCGCCAAACCCAAACCGCCAAGGCCGCCCTGCGTTCATACCACCCGCCCTTGATGTCGACCGATGAAGGATCGGTCGACGGCAGTCGATATGACTCTCTGCTTTGCGCGCCGCCGCCGGCCAGCCCGGCGCGCGATACCAACCGCCCGAAATACCGGAAGAGTCGGCACCTCGGGCGGTTGGTATCAGATGGCCAGGGCCACGCAGGCCATGGCGGCAACCAGGATCACGCCGAAGCTCATTGCCATGCCGGCAGACCTGAAGGCGAACACCTCGCGCGCCTGCGACATGCCCCATGCATGGGACAGCCTTCCGGCCAGCAGAGCCGCACCCAGCAGGTGCATCAGCCAGGTCGCCGCGCCGAGGTCCTCGGCCAGGGCCATCAGCAGCAGTGCAAAGGGCACATACTCCGCGAAATTCGCCTGCACCCGCATCCGGCGCTGCAGCAGCGCGTTTCCGCCGTCGCCGACCGCCACGCGGGAACTGTAGCGCACGGCGATGACGCGCACGGCCAGCAGCACGAACAGCGGTGCCAGCAGCCCGGCATAGAGTGCTGTGACCTGCATCGTCCTATCCTTCCGTGAGCAGTGGCGCGGCATGGGCCGCCATGCCGCCGTTGGAATGCCCCACGCCGGGCACGGTCGCCACGCGCCAGGCGAACGGCACACCCTGCGCCTCGGCCGCGCGGCGCATGGTGTCGAAGAAGAACCAGCCGCGCGCGAAGCGGTGCGTGCCCTGCGCCACCGCCCAGGGCTGCGTCGGCAGTGAGCGGTGGTTGGGGTCGGTGTCGGCCTCGCCGAGCTGGAGGATCACCGGGCGGGCAAACACCGCGCGCAGCACCGCCGGGTCGGCCTGGGTGCGGCCGAGCCCCTCGGGGAACGGCCGGTCGGGGAAGGGCAGGGTGTAGCTGCCGGCGTTGGCGATCACCACGCGTTCGGTGCGCGGCGCGCCGGTCAGCAGCAGGTAGCGATGCGCGAACTGCGATCCGGCGGAATGGCCATACAGCGCGAAGCCCGGCCGCGTGGCGCCGGCCGCGCGCATGGCCGCCAGTACGGCACGGTCGAAAGCGTGGAAGGTCCATGCGGCGCGCGGCGTGGCCTGGCCGCTGTCATCCACCAGGTTGCCGAAATTGTACCAGCGCGTGCCGGGGAACTTCGCCGCCGTGAACTCCGGCACCAGCAGCAGGAAGCCATGCGCGTCGGCCAGTTCGCGCCACTCGTCGCGATAGCGGTCGCCGTCGCGCTGTACGCCGTGCATCACCACCACCACAAGCCCGTCGGCCGCCCAGGCGGTGGGGCGGTGATACCAGACGGGCATCGGCTCGGGCGTGACGCCGCCTGCCTCGGGCACCTCGATGCGCCCGCTGCCCGCCGGCATCGCCCGCGCCCTCAGCGCCGGCAGCGCCATCAGCCCGCCCAGCACCATCCGGCGCGTGGTATTCCCGATCATGCCGCAGCCTCCCGCCCGCGGATCATGTCCGCCGCCTTCTCCGCGATCGCCATCGTCGTGGCATAGGTGTTGGCCGAGATCATCGCAGGCATGATCGAGGCATCCACCACCCGCAGCCGCTCCAGCCCATGCACCGCCAGCCGGTCATCGACCACCGCGCCAGGGTCGGTCGCGGGCCCCATCTTGCAGGTGCCGATCAGGTGATAGGTGGTCGAGCCGTTGCGGCGGGCGA
>JANPIH010000160.1:0-34295 GCA_031424895.1 Rhodospirillales bacterium | reverse complement strand
GGTCGCACAGGGGAGTTGCGGCGGCGGGGCCCCTGCCCCACACAGGACGCATGACCAGCTTCGCCACCACCTTGGGCCGAAACCTCGACCCCTGGATCGCCACCGACCCGCAGCGGCGCAGCCCCGCCACCGGCCGGGCGGCGGTGGCCGCCGCGCATCCGCTGGCCGCAAGGGCCGGGCTGCTGATGCTGCGCGCGGGCGGATCGGCGGTCGATGCGGCGGTGGCGGTGCAGGCGGCGTTGACGGTGGTGGAGCCGAATGCCTCGGGCCTCGGCGGCGGCGCGGTGATCCTGGTGCATGACGGCGCGCAGGCGCTGTGCCTGGACGGGCTGGCGCGGGCGCCGGCACGAGTGACCGCACGGCTGGCGACCGATTTCGACGGGCGGACGGTGCCATCGGAGCGGGCGATGTATGGCGGGCGAACCGTCGGAGTGCCAGGCGCGCTGATGGCGTTGGAACACGCCCACCGCCGCTTCGGCCGGCTGCCCTGGGCCGAGCTGTTCGCGCCTGCGATCGAGCTGGCCGCCGAGGGGGCGCCGCTGTCGCCCTACCTGACGAGGGCCTTGGCCGAGAACCCCGCGGTGCGGGACACGCGGTTTGCCCGGGACCACTACTGCGCGGACGGGCTCGCCCTTCCCGCCGGGACGGTGCGGCGCAATCCGGCGCTGGCAGAAACCCTGATGGCAATCGCCGCCGACGGGGCGCGGGCGCTGCACGAGGGACCGCTGGCGGAGGCGATCGTGCAAGCGGTTGCCGACGATCCGTTCGCGGGCACGCTGACCTTGGCCGATCTCGGCGGCTACCTGCCCGTGGAGCGGCCGCCGCTGCGCTTCGAACTCGGCGGCCTGACGGTGCTGGGCGGGTCGCTGCCGGCCTATGGCGCACTGGCGGCCGCCCAGATCGTGGCGTTCGTCCGGCATCACGGATTGGCGTCGTTGCGGGACCTGCCGTCGGAGGATGCGGTGCACCTGCTGGCCGAGGCAGGGCGCCTGGCGATCATGGACCGCTGGCCCTATGCCGACCCCGACTTCGCGCCGGCCGATGTGGGCCAGCTTCTCGACCCCGATTACCTGGCGGCACGGGCCGGGCTGATCGATCCGCTGCGGCGGCGGGACCGCTTTCCGGCCGGCCGCGGCCGGGAGCTCGGCGGGAGCATGACCAGCCACCTGTCGGTCGCCGACGCGCGCGGCCAAGTGGTGTCGATGACCACCACCATTAACCAGAATTTCGGCAGCCGGATCGAAGCGGGCGGGTTCTGGCTCAACAACATGATGACCAACTTCGCCGCCGAGCCGGTGGTGCGCGGGCGCAGCGGGCGGGAATGGCGCGACCCGAACGCCCTGGCGCCGCACAAGCGGGCGCGCACGACGATCGCGCCGGTGATCGTGCTGGGGCCGGACGGGGCGCCGCTCGCCGCCCTGGGGGCCGGGGGCGGGTTTCGCATCATTGGCTACGTGGCCAACGCGCTGCTGCGGCTGGCGGGCGGGATGCGCGATCCGCAGGCGTTGATCGATTCGCCGCATGGGCTCAACACCAACGGCGTCACCGAGATCGAGCCGGAACTGGAACACCACGCGCGGGGGCTGGCGGCGCGCGGGCACTGGCCGCATGTGCGAAGGATGGACGGGGCGACACAGTGCGTGATCCTCGACGAAGGACAGTTTCTCGCGGCGGGAGATCGGCGCAGGGATGGGGTGGGGATGGCGATCAGGTAAGGCGAGGGCTCTGCCCTCGACCAGCCGGGGCCTGAGGCCCCGGACCCCCATCCATTCAGGGCGGCGGCTCGGACCGCGCGATCGCGGCCAACTCCGGCGCGGTGGGGAAGGAAGCGAAGCAGCCGGGGCGGGACACGGCAATTGCCGCAGCCCGCTGGGCGGCGTCGATCCATGGGCCCCAGGGGCCAACGCGCGTCGCCCACATCGCGGCCAGCACACCGCAGAACACATCGCCGGCCCCTGTGGTGTCGACGACCCTATCGACCGGCTGGGCTGGATAAGGGGTTATCCTGTAGGAACTCGCGACACACCCGTCGGACCCTAGTGTCACGATCAAGGCGGGATAGGGGTACCGATCCATTCCAGGAAAGGCACGGATCGCCTCGTAGATACCGTCTTCTCCGGTAATCGTAGAGGCCTCGTGCCAGTTCGCCACGACAAGATCCGTCAGCTTCGCCACCTCGCTGTAATCCCACCGGATCGGTGCGGTATTCAGCATCACCTGCGCGCCGAGAACGCGCGCGGCCTGCATTGCGGCTCGCGTAACGGACTCCCGCAAGTTGCCCTGCATTAGCAGAATGTCGTCCGTTCGCATCGCGGAAACGAAGCGAACCGCGACGTCCTCGCCCAGCGCATCGCAGCAGGCGCCGGTGCTGACGATGCAGTTCTCGCCGTCAGGGGCGACCATGAGGCTCGACAGGTCGGTTGGCATGCCGACGTCCACGAGGTGGATTCCGGCCAGCGGCTCGCCGGCGAGGGCGTCGCGGATCAGGGCGGTTTCGGGCTCCGTGCCCAGCGGCGCCATGAAATGCACCTCGGCCCCGGCGCGGGCGGCGATGACGGCCTGGTTGAGGCCCTTGCCGCCCGGCGAGCGCAGCAGGCCGGTGGCCATCAGGGTTTCGCCGGGCGCGGGCAGGCGGGGGACGCGCAGGGTGGTGTCGAGCGAGGCGTTGCCCAATACGAAGACGCGGCTCATCGGGCTTTCGCGACTTCTGCCATGAAGGTGGCGACGCGGTCGGGGTCGACCTCGTTCCACCACACGCCGTCGCGCTTGAGGTAGCTGGCGACGATGACGGCGTCGGCGATGGCGAGGATGTCGCCGACATTGGCTGGGTTCACGCCGCTGCCGACGGCGACGGGCAGCGCGGTTCCAGCGGCGATGGTGGCGAGTTCCTCCTGGGTGGCGGAGTCGCCGGTGCGCTGGCCGGTGGCGATGGCGACGTCGGCGTCGAAGAATTCCACGTCGCGGGCGAGTTCCTGGATGGTGCGGTCGGCGGTGATGGCGTGGGCGCCGTGCTTCACGTGGACGTCGGCGAAGATCTTCACCTCGCGGGCGCGGAGCCAGGCGCGGTAGCGGGCGGCGGCGCCGGCGCGGCCCTCCATGAAGCCTTCGTTGGCGACATAGGCGTTGGCCCACTGGTTCACGCGGATGAAGGCCGCACCTGCGGCTTTCGCGACGGCGAGGGCCTGGACGGCGCCGTTGGCCAGCACGTTGACGCCGGTCGGCAGGCCAGTGACGGCGCGGACGGCCCGGGTGATCACGGCCATGCAGGCGGCGGTTTCGGGGCCGAGGTCGTCGGGCTTGGCGAAAGGAATGTCGCCGTGGTTCTCGACGATCAGGCCGTCGAGCCCGCCTTGCCGATATCGCTCGGCTTCGGACAGCGCGTGGGCGATGAGGCTGTCAATGCTCGCGCCATCATAATCCGGGGCGCCGGGGAGGGCGCGCAGGTGGATGACACCGATCACCGCCTTGCGGCGGCCGAAGATCGCCTCGATCGCGTGCGGCCTGGCGCGGAAGACGGCCATCGGGACACCCTGTCGCTGTTGCGCGGAGGCTAGCGGCGTTACCCTGCCGGCACCACCCGGGGAGGCGATTCGATGGCACGCAAGAGGATCCTGCTGGCGGGCGAAAGCTGGGTCAGCGCGACGACGCATATCAAGGGCTACGACCTGTTCCCGGCGGCGGCGTATGCCACCGGGTGCGGGCCGTTCCTGACGGCGATGGCGGGGGAGGCGTTCGACATCGTGCACATGCCGAGCCATGTGGCGGCGAGCGATTTTCCGTCGACGCTGGCCGCACTGGGCGAATACGACGCGGTGATGCTGAGCGACATCGGCGCCAACACGCTGCTGCTGCATCCCGATGTCGCGATCCATTCGCGCACCTTCCCCAACCGGCTGAAGCTGCTGCGCGAGTATGTCGCCGGTGGCGGGGGGCTGGCGATGATTGGCGGCTACTACAGCTTCCAGGGCTGGCAGGGCGGTGCCAGGTATCGCGGCACGGCGGTGGAGGCGGTGCTGCCGGTGTCGATCCATCCGTGGGACGACCGGATCGAGGTGCCGGAGGGGTTCCGCGCGACGGTGAGCGCGCCGGGGCATCCGTTGCTGGTGGGCGTGGACACGGATTGGCCGGTGATGCTGGGGCTGAACGAGGTGGTGGCCCGGCCCGATGCGACGGTGCTGGCGCATGCGCCGAACGAGGACGGGGCGCATCCGCTGCTGGTGGTCGGCCATCATGGTGCCGGGCGGACGATGGCCTGGACGACCGACATGGGGCCGCACTGGCTGCCGCAGGCGGCGATCGACTGGGCGGGGTTCGTGCCGCTGTGGCGGAATTTGCTCGGATGGCTGACCAGCAAGGCGTGAGATGGAGACAGCGCTTTACGCCCCGGTCAAGGCGTTCCTTGAGGCGCGCGGCTTCGCGGTGAAGGGCGAGGTGCGGGGTTGCGACCTTGTGGCGGTGCGGGCGGGGGAGCCGGATCTGCTGGTGGTGACGGAGCTGAAGCTCGGCCTGTCGATGGAGTTGCTGTTGCAGGCGGTGGATCGGATGGCGATGGCCGACGAGGTGTGGCTGGCGGTGCCGGCGACGCGCAAGGGTCGCGACCAAGACCGGCGGGCGCATCGGCTGTGCCGCTTGCTGGGCGTCGGGCTGATGGCGGTGACGGTCGCGACCGGGACGGTGGCGGTGCTGGCCGAGCCCGGGCCGTACAAGCCGCGGCTGGCGGCGCGCAAGCGGTCGCGGCTGATCAGCGAGTTCACGCGGCGGCAGGGCGACCCGACGCCGGGGGGCGGGCGGGGGCGGACAATCATGACAGCGTATCGCCAGGCGGCACTCGGGCTGGCGGTGGCGCTGCGCGAGGGGCCGCTTCGGCCGCGCGATTTGCGGGATGTGGCGCCGGATGCGGGGACCATCCTGTACCGCAACGTATATGGCTGGTTCGTCCGCCCACAGGCCGGGCTGTATGGGCTGGGGCCGGAGGGCGAGGCGGCACTGGCGGCATGGCTGGCCGAAGCGGCGCAACCGGGGTAGCCTCCGTGCCGGCCGACGGGAGACGATGATGGCGTTCAGGGTGCTGACGGGTGAGTTCGCCCACGAGACCAACACCTTCAGCAAGGTGCCCACGACCATCGAGAATTTCCGCCGCGGGACGTGGATCACCGGCAACGCGATTCCCGGCGCCCGGCGCGGCACCCGCACGGCGCTCGGCGGCAGTTTCGAGCTGGCGGACAAATTCGGCTGGGTGCTGTCCCACCCGATCTGCGCCAGCGCCAACCCGTCCGGCTATGTCGATGACGGGCTGTTCGACCAGGTGTGCGCGATGTTCCTCGATGCCGCCGAGGGGGTGGACGGGGTGCTGCTGCACCTGCACGGCGCGATGGTGGCGCAGAGCCACGAGGACGCCGAAGGCGAGCTCCTGCGGCGACTGCGGGCGAAGGTGGGGCCGGACGTGCCGATCGTGGTCACGCTCGACCTGCACGGCAACATCACCCAGGCGATGGCGGACAACGCCAATGCGCTGATCGCCGTTCGCACCTATCCGCATATCGACCACTACGAGATGGCGCTGAAGGGCGGCGAGCTTCTGCAACGCGCGATGGAGGGCGAGATCCGGCCCGTCACCGTGATCGCCAAGCGGCCGATGCTGCGCGGGCTGGATGGCGGACGGACGCAGGAGGGGCCGATGCGCGCGCTGATCGACCGCGGCATCGCCATCGAGAACGACGGCGGGGCGCTGGTGGTGAGCGTGTGCTCCGGATTCACGGCGGCAGATATCCGCGACATCGGGCCGTCGGTGACGGTAACGACCGACGCCAACGCGGCGGCGGGGCAGGCCATCGCCGAGTCGTTCATGGACTATGCATGGGAGCAGCGCGCCTATGTCGGCATCACCGACTGGTCGATCGCCGACGCCGTGGCGCATGCGGCGCAGGGGCAAGACGGGGCGACGGCGCCGCTGGTGATGTCCGATGTCACCGACAATCCCGGCAGCGGGCATTACGGCGACACGACGGATGTGCTGCGCGCGATGATCGCCGCCGATCTGCAGAACGCCTGCTTCTACGCGATCTACGACCCGGAGGCGGCGCAGCGCTGTGCGGCGATCGGCATCGGCAACACCGGCGCGGTCACGCTCGGCGGCAAGCATGATGCGCGCTTCGGCGGCGGGCCGCTGACGCTCGAAGGTGAGGTGGCGACGCTGAGTTCGGGGAAGTTCCGCGCGTTCGGGCCGATGGGCGGCGGCGTGTGGCGGGACAAGGGGCTGTCGGCGCTGTTGCGCGTCGGCGGCATCGACATCTGTATCATCAGCAACAACGGCCAGGCGACGGACCTCGCGCAGCTGACCTCGCTGGGCGTGGACCCCGCGACGAAGACGACAATCGCGGTGAAGTCCAAGCACCATTTCCGCGCCTGCACCACTCCGATCGCGCGCGAGATTATCACCATCGACGGGGGCGGGCTGGGCTCGGCGATCCTGGCCAATCCCGAAGGATACAAGAACGTCAGGCGGCCGATCTGGCCGTTGGACCCGATGTAACAGCAAGGAAGAAAGTTCTTTTTTGAAAAAAAGAACCAAAAAACTTTTCATCCATTAGGCACAGCGCGCGACACAGGCCGGGCCTAAAGGATAAGAAGTCTTTTTGCTTCTTTTTCTTCAGAAAAAGAAGATCCTTGCTTTCTTCCACCTGCAACCCTTCGCTCCAGGAGCACCCAGCCTTGCCCACTCGCGCACCCCGAGGAACCCTCAAGACCAAGCGAGCGGAGACCGAACTGGCTTCGGAGCAGGCCGCCATGATTGTGGAGCACATCGTGCCAGGCCTGGAAGCACCGGCCGAGATCGTGGTGGACAGGTGGGGCATTGCGCATGTGCGCGCCACCACGCGGCGCGACGTCTTCTTCGTGCAGGGCTTCAACGCCGCGCGCGACAGGCTGTGGCAGCTCGATATCTGGCGCAAGCGCGGGCTGGGGCGGCTGGCGGCGGATTACGGGCCGGGGTTCCTCGCACAGGACCGCGCCGCACGGCTGTTCCTGTATCGCGGCGACATGGAGGCCGAGTGGGCCGCCTATGGCACGCCCGAGGCGCGGGCGATCACCGAGGCGTTCGCGGCGGGGATCAACGCCTATATCGAACTGTCCGACCGTGACCATTCGCTGCGCCCGCCGGAATTCGCCGCCATGGGCACGCGGCCGGAGAGATGGGCGGCGGAGGACGTGGTGCGCATCCGCAGCCACGCGCTGGTGCGCAACGTATTGAGCGAGGTCGCCCGCGCCCGAGTTGCGGCCAGCGCCGGCATGGCGACGGACGAGGCGCGCATGATGCTGGAGCCGGAGTGGACGCCGGTGGAGCCGGAGGGGCTCGACCTCGCCTCGATCCCGGCCGATGTGCTGGATGATTTCCGCCTGGGCACCGCGGCGCTGGACATGCCGCCGGCGCGGCTGACCGCGAGGCTGGCGGATGCCTGGAAATGGACCAAGGTGAACGACCAGGGCAACGTCTATATGGACGGGTCGAACAACTGGGTGGTCTCGCCGGCCCGCACCGCCACCGGCCGCGCCATCCTGGGCAGCGATCCGCACCGGGCGCACCAGTTGCCGTCGCTGCGCTACATCGTGCATCTCACCGGGCCGGGGCTCGACGTGATCGGCGCCGGCGAACCGGCGATCCCGGGCGTGTCGTTCGGGCACAACGAGGCGATGGGCTGGGCGCTGACCATTTTCCCGATGGACCAGGCCGACCTGTATGTTTACGAAACGAACCCCGCCAATCCCGATGAATACCGGTTCGGCGACGGCTGGGAGCGGATGACCACGATCCGCGAGAACGTGCGCGTGCGCAGCGCCACCGACCAGGAGGTGGTGCTGAAGTTCACCCGCCATGGCCCAGTGATAAAGCGCGACGCGAAGAACAACCGCGCCTACGCGATCCGCTCGGTGTGGAGCGAGCCGGGCACGGCGGCCTACTACACCTCGCTCGCCTGCATGCAGGCCAAGACGGTGGCGGAATATGAAGCCGCCGTGTCGCAGTGGCGGGCGCCGACCATCAACCATGTCTATGCCGACACGGCGGGCAACATCGCCTGGATCTCGTCGGGCATGGTGCCGAACCGCCGCAACTTCGACGGGCTGCTGCCGGTGCCCGGCGACGGGCGGTTCGAATGGGACGGGTTCGTGGCCCCCGCCGACCTGCCGCGCGAGATCAATCCGGCCAAGGGGTTCTTTGCCACCGCCAACGAAATGAACCTGCCGAAGGACTATCCGATCGACGAACGCCGCCTGGGCTTCGAATGGTCGGAGCACTCGCGCACCGACCGTATCCACCAGGTGCTGGGCGAGCAGGACAAGCACACCGTCGAGCAATCCATGAAGCTGCAGACCGATAGCATGTCGATCCCCGGGCTGCGGATGCAGAAGGTGGTCGCGCATCTCGCCGGGGAAGGCGATCTCGCCGGCGCGCTGGCGCTGCTCGGCGGCTGGAACGGAATGCTCACCCGCGACAGCGGCGCCGGCGCGCTGTTCGAGCTGTGGTGGACCAGGCACCTCAAGCCCGCGATCCTCGACCTGCTCGTTACCGACCCCACGGTGCGGCCGCTGATGACGCCGGGGGACCACGAATACCTGCTGCGGATGCTGGAAACCTCCGACCCGCGGCTGGGCGGGCGCGACGCGCTGCTGAAGCAAACGCTGGCCGCCGCGTTCGCCGAAGCACGGGCGCGGATGGGCGACAACCTCGCCAACTGGGCCTGGGGCGCGCTGCACCACGGCAGGTTCGTGCATCCGCTGTCGACCGTCCGGCCGGGCTTCCCCGACGTGGGGCCGCTGCCGAAGGCGGGTTCGGGCTCGGCGGTGATGAATGCCGGCTACCGCCCGTCCGACTTCCGCGTCTCCTCCGGCGCGTCGTTCCGCATGGTGCTGGATGTCGGCAACTGGGACGCATCGGTAACGGTAAACGCCCCCGGCCAGTCCGGCGATCCGCGCAGCCCGCATTACGGCGCGTTGGCAACGCAGTGGGCGGCGGAGGAATACGTGCCGCTGCTGTATTCGCGCGAGGCAGTGGATGCGGCGGCTTCGGTGGTAATCAAGCTGCAACCGGGGTGAGCGCGCTGCTGACGCTGGCGGCCGGGCGGGCGCGGCTGCGCCTGGCGCCGGCGATCGGCGGCTCGATCGCCGACTGGCACCTGGGCGACATGCCGGTGATGCGCCAGGTGCAGCAAGGCGCGCTGGAGGAGGGCAACCCGCGCGGGCTGGCGAGCTATCCTCTGGTGCCGCTGTCCAACCGCGTGGCGGGCCGCCGCTTCTCCTTCGCGGGGCTGTCGCATGCCCTGCCCGACCTGCTCAACGGCCAATACATCCACGGCGCCGGCTGGCAACTGCCGTGGGAGGTGGCCGAGGCGGGGCCGGCCCATGCCGTTCTGCGCCTCGATTTTCCCGGCGGCACGCTGTGGCCGTTCGCCTTCGCCGCCGAGCAGCGCCTGGCGCTGACGGAAGGCGGGTTGCGCCACGACCTGCTGGTACGAAACACCGCCGAGCATCCCGCCCCGCTGGCGCTCGGCACCCATCCGTTCTTCCCGCGCTCCCCCGGCACCACGCTGCATTTCGCCGCCCATCATGTCTGGCAGCAGGACGACCGGCGCATTCCGACCAAGCGTGTCGACGTGCCGCCGGAGTGGGACCATCGGCACGGGCGGCCTGTCGGCGAGGTCACGCTCGACCACTGCTTCGCCAACTGGGGGGGGCTGGCGCGCATCGTCTGGCCCGCGCAGGGCCTCGCGCTGGCGATCGCGGCGGACCGCATATTCCACCACGCCATCCTCTACACGCCCGAGGGCCGCGACTTCTTCGCCTTCGAGCCGGTGACCAACCTGACCGACGGCATCAACCGGATCGACGGCCGGACCGAGCACGGCATGGCAATCCTGCGCCCCGGCGAGGCCCTGTCCGGCAGCGTCCGCTACATTCTGGAGCCCGCATGACCACCTCCACCGCCCGCTACGCCAGCCTGTCCGGCCGTGCCGTTCTTGTCACCGGCGGCGCCTCCGGCATCGGGGCGCACATGGTGCGCGAGTTCGCGGGCCAGGGCGCGCAAGTGACATTCCTGGACATCGACGCCACGGCGGCATCGCGGCTGGTCACCGAGGTGCCCGCCGCGCGCTTCATCGCCTGCGACCTCACCGACATCGCCGCCCTGCGCGCCGCCGTCACCGCGGCCGGCGCGGTCGATGTGCTGGTCAACAACGCCGCGCGCGACGACCGCCACACGCTGGAAGCGGTGGAGCCGGAGTACTGGCGCCGCACCCTGGCGCTGAACCTGGACCACCAGTTCTTCGCCACCCAGGCGGTGCTGCCCCAGATGAAGGCGCGGCGGGAGGGCGCGATCATCATGATGGGCAGCATCTCCTGGATGCGCGCCCGCGGCGGCATGGTCGGCTACACCGCCGCCAAGGCCGCCATCAACGGCATGACCCGCACCCTGGCGCGCGAACTGGGCGAAGACGGCATCCGGGTGAACTGCATCCTGCCCGGCGCGATCAACACCGAACGCCAGGCCGCCCTGTGGCGCACACCGGAAATCGACCGGCAGATCATGGAAAACCAGGCACTCAAAATCCCGCTCGACGGCCGCCACGTGGCACGCATGGCGCTGTTCCTGGCATCCGATGAGGCGAGTGGGCTGACTGGGCAGAACTTCATTGTCGATGCCGGGATGACGCTGAACTAGGCAAGGTCTTCTTTTTCTGAAGAAAAAGAAGCAAAAAGACTTTTCATTCATTTGCACCGGGTTCAACCCTTAGCCACCGTGCAAATGGATAAAACTTTTTTGGTTCTTTTTTTCAAAAAAGAACTGCTTACTTTTTCAGCCTCGCCAAACTCAACACCGTCGCCACCCCCGTCAGCCCCGCCCCTACCGCCACCGCCATGGTTGCCGCGGGGCCCACGCCGCTGTCTTGCAGTGTGCTGAACACCAGCGCCACCATCGCTGCCCCCATCGTCTGGCCGAGCAGGCGCGAGGTGGAGATCATGCCGCTGCCCTGCCCGCTGCGTTCGCGCGGCACCGAGGAGATCAGCACGCGGTTGTTCGGCGTCTGGAACAGGGCGAAGCCGGCGCCGGTGACGGCCATGCGCCAGCCGACATCCCACCACGCCGCATCCGGCGCCATCAGCGCGATCGCCGCCAAGCCCGCGGTCATCACCCCGAGGCCGATGCCGCCCAGAAGGCCGGCGGGAAAGCGGTCGGACAGCAATCCGGCCAGGGGCGACAGGATCATCACCGCCACCGGCCAGGGTGTCATCAGCAGGCCGGTGCCGATCGCGCTGGCCCCGCCGGCGTGGAACAGGAACGGCAGCGCGACATAGGCGGTGGTCTGGCCCATGTAGGAACACACCGAGGTGGCAACGGCCAGCGCGAAGGCCGGGCGGCGGAACAGGTCCACCGGCAGCATCGGTGCGGACAGCGTCAACTGGCGCTTCACGAAAATCGTGCCCACTGCCACGGCGGCGACAATCAGCAACAGGCCAGGCGCGATGCCGCTGCCATGGCCGAACCAGTCCAGCCCGGCGATGAACAGCCCGAGCGTTGCCGCGTTCAGCACCGCGCTGGGAATGTCGAAGCGGTGCGAGCCCGTTGGCGTCTGCGGCAGGAACCGCAGGGTCGCGGCGGCCACGATGCCCAGCGGCACATTGACCAGGAACAGCCAGTGCCAGTCCCCCAGCGCCAGGATACCGGCCGCGGTGGTCGGCCCCAGCGCCAGCGAGGTTGCCACCACCATGGTGTTCAGCCCCATGCCGCGGCCCAGCAAGGCACGCGGGAAGATGGTGCGCACCAGGGCAGTGTTCACGCTCATGATCCCAGCCGAGCCGATGCCCTGCAGGATGCGCGCGGCCACCAGCGTCTCTAGGTCCGGCGCCAGCGCGCAAAGTGCGGAGGCGAGGGTGAACACGACGATGCCGAAGCCATAGATGCGCCGGTAGCCATAGATGTCGCCCAGCGACGAGAACGGCAGCAGCGAGACCGTGACGACGATCTGGTAGGCGTTCACCACCCACACCGAGGCGGCGGGGCTGACGCGCAGTTCCTGGGCGATGCTGGGCAGCGCGATGTTCGGCAGCGCGGCACCCAGCACCGACAACGCCACGGCCAGCGTGAGCGCCAGCATGGCACGCCGGCGGGGCCCGGGCGGAAGTCCGTCGGTGGGATACATCCGCCCCTCTTCCTCCGCCGGCGCACCGCGCGCAATCCCCCGGGGCGGGGCCGCGCCATGCGGAACAATCCACCCGATTGCGCGGCGCGGCGGTGCGGGCCATCCTGCCATCCGGGAATCACTCGGAGGCAGGCCCATGGCACGGATCGCGCGTCGCACCCTGATGCAGGCCGCCGCTGGCGCGGCGCTGGCCATGCCCGCGCTGCACACCGCCGACGCACAGGCCCGGAAACTGGTGTTCGGCGGCTCCATCCCGCTCAGCGGCGGGGCGGCCGAAACGGGGCTGAACGTCAACAACGGCTACGCCACGGCCGTGAAGTTCATCAACGAGCAGGGCGGCGTGGACATCGCCGGCACGAAGTATCAACTCGAACTCAAGCTGTTCGACGATGCGTCAGACCCGTCGCGGGCGGTCACGCTGATCCAGCGGCTGATCGACGACAACGTGAACTTCTTCCTCGGCTCCTTCGGCAGCAATATCGTGCTGCCCACCGCCGCGATCACCGAGCGGGCGGAGAAGCCGATGGTCCAGGCCGGCGGCGGCAGCGACCAGATCTTCACCCAGGGCAACCGCTACGTCTTCGGCATGTTCCCGCGCGCCACCCGCCAGTTCCAGTCCACGGTCGCCTTCTTCAGAACGCTGAACCCCGCGCCCAAGACCTTCAGCGTGATCGCCACCAACGACGCGTTCTCCAAAACCTTCGCCGCCGGCATCGTCAAGGACATGCAGGGCGGCGGCTTTCAGCTCATCGAGAACTACCTGCTGCCGGAGCACATCTCCGATGCCTCGTCCGTGCTCGCCTCAGTGCGCGCCAAAACGCCCGACATGCTGCTGTGCGCGATGCACGACCAGAACTCGCTGCTGCTCGCGCGCCAGATGATCGCCACCGGAACCAATGTGGGGCTGCTGTTCCAGGGCCTCGGCCCGCAGCTCGCCTCCTACCGCGAGGCGCTGGGCCGCCACGCCAGCGGCATCTTCTATTCCACCTACTGGGACCCGCGCACCACCTGGAAGGACCCGTTCTTCGAGTCGCCCGGCGCGTTCGCCGCCTACTACGCCCGGCACAACACCCGCCCGATCGCCTACCACGTCGCCGCGGGCGCTGCCTGCATCATCACCTACGTGACTGCGATGCAGGCGGCGCGCTCCATCGATCCGGTGCGCGTGCGCGACGCACTCGCCGCCACCGACCTCGAAACCCTGTATGGCCGCGTCCGCTTCACCGCCGAAGGGGACGGCGACGCGGTGGCGATGGGCCCCTCGGTCGGCCAGGTGCTGAAAGGCGCGGGCGAGGTTGTCTATCCCGCCGGCGGGCGAACGGCCGAGCTGCTGTGGCCGGTGCCGGCATGGGACAAGAAAATCTGAGCCTGCATCCCGGGCCCGCCCGATGCTCGCCCTGCAGACAATCCTCGACGGCCTCGTGCTCGGCGGCCTCTACGCGCTGGCGGCCGTCGGTTTCTCGCTGATCTTCGGCGTCCTCGGCGTGGTGAACCTCAGCCACGGCGCGATCGTGATGATCGGCGCCTACCTCACCTGGTTTCTCTGGCACTCCACCGGGCTCGACCCGCTGCTCTGCATCCCGCCGGTGATGCTGGTGCTGTTCGCGTTCGGCTACGTCTACCAGCGCGGCCTGATCCAGCTGGCCGTCGACCGTTCCTCCCTGCTGGCCTCCATGCTGGTAACATTCGGGGTGGCGCTGATGCTGCGCAACCTGCTGGTGCTGGTGTTCTCGCCCGACTTCAAGTCGATCTCGCCGGGCTGGGCGTTCAGCTTCCTGCGCCTGGCCGGCGGCGTCACGATCGACCTGGTGCGGATCTCCGCACTCGGGGCGAGCCTGGCGCTGCTCGGCGCGCTGGCCTACGTGCTGAACCGCACCCGCATCGGCCGGGTAATCCGCGCGACCGCCCAGCAGGAACTCGCCGCCCGGCTATGCGGGGTGAACGCGCGCCATGTCTATGCCGTCACCTTCGGCGTCTCGGCCGCCTTCGCCGGCGCGTCGGGGGCCATCCTTGGCATCGTGCTGCCGTTCGCCCCGCCCGACGAGGCGAACTGGACGCTGAACGCCTTCGTCGTGGTCGTGCTCGGCGGCATCGGCTCGCCCTCCGGCGCTCTGCTCGGCGGGCTGCTGCTGGGGCTGATCTCCACGGCCACCTCGCAGCTGATCGGCCCGGCATTCCCGAATGCGATGATGTTCCTGATCCTGGTGCTGATGCTCATGGTCCGCCCGTCCGGCCTGCTGGGTAACGCCTTCGCGGGCAGCCGCTAGATGCTGCGCGAAGCCGTCGCGAAGCATCGCTGGTGGATTTTGCTGGCCATCGCCGGCCTCGCCGCCCTGGCATTCGTCCCGTTCGTGCTGATGCCGTTCCATGTGCGGGTGGGGCAACTGATCCTGCTCTCCACCAGCCTCGGCCTCGCCTGGACCCTGCTCGGCGGGTTCGCGGGCTACTGGAGCTTCGGCCACACCGCCTTCATCGGCCTCGGCGCCTTCGCGGCCGGGCTGTTCGAGACCCAGGTGCTCGGCCTGGCGTTCATGCGCGCGGAGCCGTTGGCCGGCCTCGGCCTCGGCCTGCTGGTCGGCATGGGCGTGTGTGCGGTTGCCGCGGCCATCGTTGCCTGGCCGATCCTGCGCCTGCGCGGCATCTACTTCGCGGTCGCCATGCTTGGCGTGGCCCAGGTACTGGCGGAACTGACCAACTCGATCGACGCGTTCAAGGGCTCGATGGGCCTGGTGTTCCCCCGCATCCCCGCCTTTGGCCTGCGCCAGGAAGCGGTGTTCTACTACCTGCTGCTGATCGCCACAGCCGCCATCCTGCTGATCGCCTTCGTGGTGAAGAACGCCCGCATCGGCCACGGGCTGGCGGCCATGCGCGAGGACGAGGACACCGCGCGCATGCTTGGCGTGCCCACAGAGCGCTATAAGATCACCATGTTCGTGCTGTCCGCGACGCTCACCGGCGCGCTCGGCGTCATCTACGCCCACTCGCTCGGCTACATCACCACCGGCTCGGTCTATCGCACCGATTTCTCGCTGAACATGATCGTCTACAACCTGCTCGGCGGCATGGGCACGCTGCTCGGCCCGATGATCGGCGCGGTGATCATGGTGTTGCTGACCCAGGTGGTACTGGGCGGCTTCCTCAACCTGCACATGTTCCTCACCGGCGCGATGCTGGTGGCCCTGGTGCTTGCCGCCCCCAAAGGCATCGTCGGAACGTGGCAGGCCTGGCGCCGCCGCCGCGCGAGTGCCGCGTCGTGAAGCCGCCGATCCTCGCGTTGAACAACGTCACCAAGCGCTTCCGCGGCCTGGTCGCCGCCGACCGTGTCAGCCTGGAGGTCCAGCCCGGCAGCATCACCTCGCTGATCGGGCCGAACGGGGCCGGCAAGTCCACCATCTTCAACCTCGTCACCGGCTACCTGTTGCCGACCGAAGGCGAAATCCTGTTCCACGGCCAGCCCATCACCGGCCACGCCACCGTGCGCATCGCCCGGCGCGGCATCGCGCGCGCCTTCCAGATCGCCAAGCCCTTCCCGGAAATCTCGGTGCGCGACAACGTGCGCGTCGGCGCCCTGTTCGGCCGCGACGGCCCGCGCGATGTGGCCGACGTGACGGAGCAGGCACTGGACATGGCCGGCCTGTCGAACTTCGCGGACCGCCCCGCCGGCGACCTCACCGTCGGCTTCCTGCGCCGCCTGGAAATTGCCCGCGCGGTGGCCGCCCGCCCCGTGCTGCTGCTGGCCGACGAGCCCTGCGCCGGCCTCAACCCGTCCGAAACCGAGGAAGTCTGCGACATCCTGCGCCGTGTGCGTGACCGCGGCACCACCGTGTTCCTGGTGGAGCACGACATGGCGGCGGTGATGCGCATCTCCGACCACGTGATCGTCCTGGATGCCGGCGCCAAGATCGCCGAGGGCACCCCCGCCGAAATCTCCGCCGACCCGAAGGTGATCGCCGCTTATCTCGGGACGCCGGAGGACGCCTGAAACCCGGAACACACGAAAACATTGTGGCCGCCGCCTACCGCTTCCGCGCCGTCATCGACCCCCGCGGTGTCATCGCCACACTGGAACGCCGCACGGCATGGGTGAAGGCCCAGGACCGCGCCCTAAAGCCGCCCGACCACCAGCTTCGCCAGTGCCTGCAACTGCGCCTGCGACAGGATAGACTTGCCAGTGCGCGCGTCGAGCCCGCTGCCCAGCCCCACCATGCGCTCGCCCTTGCGCGCATACACCGCGTGGTCGAAGTCGGAAGGATGGAACGCCTCGTCGCCAAGCCCGCCGATCGCCGTCCGCTTGCCAAAGGCCTCACGTGCGTCGCGGTAATCCTTGGCCGCCCCCAACGACACGATCAACAGCAAGTTGCCGTCCGCGCCCACGAAATTCTGCGCACCCTGCGCACCCGGCACCGCCCCCTTGGCAATCGCGCGCACCCCGGCCAGCCGACTGACCGCCTCGATCTCGGCCACCGTCAGTTCGCCCGCCGCCAGCGCGGGCCATGAAACCGCCAGCCCCGCCATCAGCAGGAAGCCCCGCCGCGCCAGCATCGCACTACCGCCCAAGAAACGCCCGCCGCACATAATCATTGCCCAACAACTCCTCCCCTGTCCCGCCCAGCACCGTTGTCCCCTTCTCCATAACATACCCCCGGTGGGCGATCTTGAGCGACTGGTGCACGTTCTGCTCCACCAGCAGCACCGCGACCCCCTCCTCGGCGATCGCCGCGATCAGCCGGAACAGTTCCTGCACCCGCAGCGGCGCCAGCCCCAGGGAAGGCTCGTCCAGGATCATCAGCCGCGGCCCGCTCATCAGCCCGCGCGCGACGGCCAGCATCTGCTGCTCGCCGCCCGACAGCGACCCGGCAAGCTGCCCCCGGCGTTCGGCCAGGCGCGGGAACAGGGTGAAGCTGTGCTCGATGGCGCGCACGACAGCCGCCGCCGGCTGGGTGAACCCGCCCATCTGCAGGTTCTCCTCCACCGTCATCAGCGGAAACACCAGCCGCCCTTCCGGCACCAGCGTGATGCCGCGCTTCACCACCACATGGCTCGGCTGCCCCTCGATCGCCTGGCCGTCGAAGCGGATCGTCCCGGCGCGGGCCCGCAATGCGCCCGCCACCACCTTCACGGTCGTGGACTTTCCCGCCCCGTTTCCCCCGAGCAGCGCCACGATCTCCCCGCTGCCCACCTGGAACGAAACGTCGCGCACGGCCGCGAGCCCGCTGTAGGAATAGGCGAGGTTGGCAACGTCGAGCAGGATGTCGGGATCGGCCATGGCCCAATGATACCGCAAGCCGCCCATAGCGGAAGCCGTTACGGCCGCACCCCCGGCGTCTCCACCACCAGCCCCTTTGCCCGCGCCGCCAGGAACAGCTCCAGCTCCGCCAGCAGCCCGTCGTCCCGCCCCAGCGGCTCCGCCCGAACCCCCACCAGGCAGGCCCGCAGCCGCCGGTGCAGCGAGCCCACGCCCTGCCATTCCAACCGATAGATCGGATAACCGTTGGCATGCCCCTGCGGAATCCGGCTGCCCGCCAGCGACTGCCCCGCCAGCCGGTCGTGGCACTGCGCGCAGGACAGGTTGAGCTGCCCCTGGCGCAGATGGAAGAACGCCTCCCCCCGCGCCGCCGCCTCGCCCGCCGGGCCCGACACATCGACGTCCACCGGCATCCCGCGCGACTGCAACCCGACCAGCGCGACCACCCCCAGCAGCCCGCCGCTATCGGGCGCCAGCGCCGCCGCCCCCTGTTGCTCGGTGCGGCACAGATTCACCCGCTGCTCCAGCGTCACCACCCGCCCGCGCGCCGCATCGAACGCCGGAAGTCGCGCCGCCACCCCGCGCATCCCTTGCACCGCGCCATGGCAATCCGCACAGCTGCGCGCACCACCCTCGCGCCGGTCCCACAGCGCGGCCCCCTGCTGCACCCACAGGAAGGCGGGGTTGGCCATGTCGTCATCCTGCATCGCGCGCACCTGCGGCCCGGCATCGTCGTAGCCGGAACGCTTTTCCTCAGCCGAGGCCGGCAATACCGCCAGCCCCACCGCCAGCGCCAGCCGCACCCCCGCGCTACGCCACACGACCGCGCTACGCCACACTTATCGCCACGCGCTCCTCCGCCGCCACCCCGGCATCGTCCACCCAGCGCAGCACCATCGTGCCGCTGCGTTCCATCCGGGCGGTGAACGACAGGTACGGATTGGCGGAAACCGCCGGATGCAGCGTGGCGGAGAACACCTCCTCCCCGTCCACCGAACATTCGAACCGATGGATGATGTCGCGCGGCACTACCGCCCCCATCGCATCGCGCCGGAACCCGGGTTCCATCGGATGCTGGATCAGGATGCGAACCTCGAAGGATTGCCCCGCCCTCACCTCGCGCGGCACGTTCAGCAGCGGCTTGGCCATCGCGGGCTCCTAATCGTCGAGGCAGGCGGAAATGGCCACGATCAGGCTCACGCTGTCCTGCCAGCGGGAGCCGTCGGCGAACACCGCCACCGCATGCACCGTCTGCGACGTCGAAAGCCGGATGCGCGTCGCCACCTTCGCCACCCCCGCGCGCGGGCCGAAACGGAAATGCGCCACGTCGGGTCGCGGGTTGCCGTCAGCGAACACATGAATATCGGTCAGCACCGCCCCGGCCGGCACGTCCTCGCCCAGCGTCAGCCCCAGCGCCACCGCATTGCCGTTCTCCACCAGCTGCGGCACGTCGAGCCTGACCCGCCCCGGCTTCGGCTCCGCGTCGCCGGCCACCGCGCGGATCAGCGCCCGCACCTCCTCGGGCGTCGCCCCTACCACGCTCGGAACCATCACGCCCGCCGCCGCAATCAACACGAAACTCCGCCGCGCCAGCATCACTCCTCCTTCAGCGTCGCGAGAAACGCCACCGCATCCTCGATCTGCTGCGCGCTCAGCACCGGCTTGCCCTGCCACTGCCGCCCCACCCGCACCTGCCCTTCGGTACGGAAATAGGCTGGCATGACCGTCTCGGGGTTCACCACCGACGGATCGACCAGCCGCAACCGGATCTGCCCCGGCGTCAGCCGGTCGGCCACGCCATGCAGGTCCGGCGCAATGCTGGCCGGCAGGCGCTCCTGCGGGAACGGCCCGGCATGGCACAGCACGCACGTGCCAACCTGCCGGCTCGCCACCACCACCCGCCCCCGCGCGGCATCGCCCGGCGCGGCGGTCAGCGGCGCGGGGATGGCATCGCCCACCACCACCGGCCCCGCCGCGGCGGCCGGCAAGGCCACCGCCACCGCCAGCACCGCAGCACTCAGGCGGCCGTGCGCCACGCCCGCTCAGGCATGGCTCAGGTCATGGTGCTTCAGCGGCAGGGTGCGGATGCGCTTGCCGGTCGCGGCAAATATCGCGTTCATCACCGCCGGCGCCGCGACGGCAATGGTCGGCTCGCCCACCCCGCCCCAGAACCCGCCGGACGGCACGATCACCGTCTCCACCACCGGCATCTGGTCCAGCTTCATCACCTCGTACGTGTCGAAATTGCCCTCGACGATGCGGCCCTTCTCCACCGTGTTCTCGCTGGTGAACAGCGCCGACAGGCCATAGACGAAGCTGCCTTCCACCTGGGCGGCGATCTGGTCCGGGTTCACGGCATAGCCGCAATCCGTCGCCGCCACGATCCGATGGATCTTCACCTCGCCCGCCTTGGAAACCGACACCTCGGCCACCGCCGCGGTATAGCTGCCGAAGCCGTAATTGGCGCAGATGCCGCGGAACACGCCGGCCGGCAAAGCCTTGCGATACTCCGCCTTGTCCGCCGCCGCCTGCAGCACCGCGCGCAGCTTGGGCATCTGCCCCATCAGCCCGAGCCGGAAATCCAGCGGGTCCTTGCCCGCCGCGAGCGCCACCTCGTCCAGGAAGCATTCCAGATAAACGGAGTTCTGGTTGTGGTTCACCCCGCGCCAGAACCCGACCGGCACATGCGTGTTGCGCATCGCATGGTCGATCAGCAAATGCGGGATCGCCTGATAGCCGAACTCTTCCTTGTTCCAACCCTGGAACTGCACCGGATCGGCTCCGCCGGCCAAACGCTGTGGAAACAGATGCGCCAGGATCGACTGGCCCGACAGCCGCGCATGCAGCGCCACCAGGTTGCCATTGGCATCCAGCCCGGCCTTCATCTTCGCCATGGTGATCGGGCGATAGAAGCCGTGCTGCATGTCCTCCTCGCGCGACCAGATCATCTTCACCGGCCGCCCCGGCACCTGCTTGGCGATCAGCACCGCCTGGCGCACATAATCCTGGTTGCCGCGCCGGCCGAACCCGCCGCCCAGGTGGTGCTTGTTCACCTTCACCTGCTCCAGCTTCACCCCGGCCGCCTCGGCTGCCGCCGCCAGCGAGGCATCGCCGTTCTGGCTCGACACCCACACCTCGATCGTCGTGCCGTCCCACTTCGCCGTGCAGGTCATCGGCTCCATGGTCGCGTGGTTCAGGAACGGCGTGCCGTACACCGCCTCCACCACCTTCGCGGCCCCCTTCAGCCCGGCCTCCGCATCGCCCTGCTTCAGCCCGACGAACGCCTCCTTGGCGTCCAGCCCACTCTCCAGGTGCCTGGCGATCGAGGCGGAACTGACATTGGCGTTCGCCCCCTCGTCCCACACGATCGGCAGCGCCTTCAAGGCGCTCTGCGCCTGCCACCACTTGTCCGCCACCACGGCAATGGTGCTGTCATCCACCCGCAGCACATGGCGCACGCCCGGCATGCCCATCACCTTGGCCGCATCGAAGCTGCCGATCTTGCCGCCGAACACCGGGCACTGCGCGATCGAGGCGTTCAGCATCTCCGGCAGCTGCAAATCGATGGCATAGACCAGCTTGCCCGACAGCTTCTCGACCGTATCGAGCCGCTTCACGCCCTTGCCGACGATCTTCCACTCCGACGGCTGCTTCACCGTGACATCCGCCGGCACCGCCAACTTCGCCGCCGCCGCCGCCACCTGCCCGTAGCGCAGCGTGCGCCCGCTGGGCCGGTGCGTCACCACGCCCTCGCTAGACGCGCACTCGCCCACCGGCACGCCCCACTGGGCCGCGGCCGCCTGGATCAGCATCGCCTTCGCCGCCGCCCCGCCCTTGCGCACATACTCCACGCTGGCCCGGATGCCGCGGCTGCCGCCGGTGGACATATCGCCCCAGGCGCGCTTGCTGGCCAGGTTCACCTCGGGGGCGATGTATTCCGCCTCCACCTTCGACCAGTCCGCATCCATCTCATCCGCGACCAGCTGCGCCAACCCGGTCAGCGTGCCCTGCCCCATCTCGGAGCGCGCGATGCGCACCACCACCCGGTCATCGGAATGCACCACCGCCCAGATGCCAACCTCCACCCCGCCAGCCGCCACCGAAGGCGAATTCGCCGCCCCCGCCGCCAGGGCATGCGCCTCCGGCACCTTCCAGCCCAGCGAGAACGCACCGGCCACGGCGGCCACGGTGCCAAGGAATCCGCGACGACCCAGATCTGAAATCTCGTTCATGTCCCGCGCCCCTATGCCGCGCCGCTCTTGGCGGCGGTGTGGATCGCGGCGCGCACCCGCTGATAGGTGCCGCAGCGGCAGATATTGGTCATCGCCGCATCGATCTCGGCGTCCGTCGGCTTCGGCGTCCCCTTCAGCAGCGCCGCCGCCGCCATGATCTGCCCAGACTGGCAATAGCCGCATTGCGGCACCTCATGGGCCAGCCACGCCTTCTGCACCGGATGCGAAAGCCCGTCCGCCGACAGCCCCTCGATCGTCACGATCTTCGCCTCGCCCACGTCCCCGAGCATGATCCCGCAAGACCGTGCCACGTCCCCGTCCATGTGCACGGAGCAGGAGCCGCACACCGCCACCCCGCAGCCATACTTGGAGCCGGTCAGCCCCACCCACTCCCGCAGCACCCACAGCAGCGGCGTGTCCGCCGGCGCGTCCACCTCGTGCACGCGCCCGTTCACGTTCAGCTTGATCATCGAGGTCCCCCACTGTCGCTATTCCCGACCGGCTATTTCGTTCCGGTGCGGCTCCATTCGAGTCAAGAATGGCGAAGTCCGTCGCCGTTTCAAGCCCTCGCTCCACCGCCGCCGCCTTGACACCCCACGCCCCGGGCAGGAGCCTCACCCCGCCAGTCCGCCGGAGGGAACCGCATGTCCGCCACCACCGACCGCCGCAACGCCCTCCCCGACCGCGAGCTGACCTTCGACGAATCCCGCCGCCGGCTCGCCGAGGCCTCGAAATACCTCGCCGGCGGCGTCTCCTCGAACTTCCGCCTCGGCATCTCCCCCACCCCCCTCGTCCTGGAACGCGGCGAGGGCGCGACCCTCATCGATGCTGACGGCAACCGCCTCATCGACTACTACCTCGCGATGGGCCCGATGATCCTCGGCCACAACCCGCCCGACGTCATCGCCGCGGTGAAGGCCCAGCTCGACCGCGGCATCCTCTACGGCGGCCAGTCCGCCCTCGAAGCCGAAGCCGCCCGCCTGGTCTGCGAAATGGTCCCCTGTGCGGAGCGCATGCGCTTCTGCTCCTCCGGCTCGGAAGCGGTGCAAGCGGCTCTGCGCATCGCGAGAGCCGCCACAAATCGCCGCGTGGTGGTGAAGTTCGAAGGCCACTACCACGGCTGGTTCGACAACGTGCTCTGGTCCACCACGCCCCCGCCCGGCGCCACCGAACCCGTCGCCGGCAGCCGCGGCCAGGTCATGGACGCTGCCATCGACATCGCCGTCCTGCCCTGGAACGACGCCCCCGCCCTCGAAGCCCGCCTCGCCCGCGGCGACGTCGCCATGGTCATCATGGAAGCCGCGATGTGCAACCAGGGCAGCATCTTCCCCGCCCAAGGCTACCTAGAAGCCGCCCGCGAGGCCTGCACCAGGCACGGCACCATCCTGGTGTTCGACGAGGTCATCACCGGCTTCCGCGTCGGCCCGGGCGGCGCCCAGCAGCATTTCGGCGTCACGCCAGACCTCGCCACCTTCGCCAAGGCCATCGCCAACGGCTTCCCCGTCGCCGCCATCGCCGGCCGCGCGTCGCTGCTCGATGAGCTCGCCCGCGGCGTCATGCACGGCGGCACCTACAACGGCCAGGCCATCACCATGGCCGCCACCGTCGCCACGCTGAACCGGCTGCGCAGGCCTGAAACCTGGGACAGCCTCAACCGCCACGGCACCCGCCTCATGAACGGCATCCGCGCCGAATTCGAAAAAGCGCGCGTCCCCGTCGTCGTCGCCGGCTTCCCCACCGCCTTCCACGTCGCCCTCGGCATGACCGAACCGGCGAGGAACTGGGCCGACCTGCAGAAATTCGACCGCCCCCGCTACGTCGCCTTCACCACCGCGCTCGTGAAACACGGCGTCCGCGCCCTCGAACGCGGCGCCTGGTTCCTCAGCACCGAACACGACGACGCCATCGTCGACCAGACCATCGAAGCCGTCGCCCGCGCGCTGAAGGACATCACGGCCTGACACCGGGTGCGCCACCCGTCACAGGATTGGCACTCCGCCCCATTGACCGCCGCCACCATCACTTCACCGCGATAACCCGCCATCCGACGATTTGCGCATCATCGGTTGCCCTGCCGGCCGCAACACCCAATATGATGGAATGATGTCACAGGACGACGACTCCTCCTCCGAGACCCCCGACTGGGAAATCCCGGCCAATCTCCAGCCGAACCCAGCGGATTACGGCTTCGACCTCGAGCGCACGCTCAAGTCGGTCGTGGGCCTGCGCGCCAACGTCCCGCCCGAGGCTTTCACCGCCGGCACGCTGGGCACCGACCGCGTCGGCAACGGCGTCGTCATCCGCGAAGACGGCCTGGTCCTCACCATCGGCTACCTCATCACCGAGGCCGAAACCGTCTGGCTCATCACCAACGACGGCCGCGCCGTCCAGGGCCACGCGCTCGCTTTCGACCAGATCAGCGGCTTCGGCCTCGTCCAGGCCCTCGGCCGCCTCAACCTCCCCGCCATCGAACTCGGCGACTCCGACAGCCTCAAGGTCGGCGCCGAAGCCGTCATGGCCGCCGGCGGCGGGCGCACCCACGCCATCGAAGCCAAGGTCGTCGGCCGCCAGGAATTCGCCGGCTACTGGGAATACCTGCTCGACAACGCCATCTTCACCGCCCCCGCCCACCCCTTCTGGTCCGGCAGCGCCCTGATCGGCAAGGACGGCAAGCTGCTGGGCACCGGCTCCCTCATCCTCCAGCAGGGTGACGGCAAGCGCCGCATGGACATGAACATGATCGTCCCCGTGGCCAATCTCCGCCCGGTGCTCGACGACCTGCTCAATTACGGCCGCGTCGCCAAACCCCCCCGCCCCTGGCTCGGCCTCTACGCCATGGAAGGCGACGGCGGCCTCGTCGTCGGCGGCGTCTCCGACCGCGGCCCCGCCGCCAAGGCCGGCATCCAGCAAGGCGACCGCATCGTCGCCCTCGGCGAAGACAGCATCACCGACCTCGGCACCCTCTGGCGCAAACTTTGGGCCACCGGCCCCGCCGGAACCCCCGTCACCCTGAAACTCAACCGCGACGGCACCCAGGTCACCGTCCGAGTCACCTCCGCCGACCGCACCAGCTTCCTCCGGGCGCCCAGGCTGCACTGAAGCAAGCAAGCGGTTCTTTTTTGAAAAAGGAACCAAAAAACTTTCTTTCCATTGCGCCGAGGCTGATCCCCCAGATCGAAGCCACTCTCCTCGCCCATCCGGGCGATGCAACCAGCGCCTCGCCACCTATCACGATCAGGTCAAGCCACGCCATGGCACGCCTCAAGCCATGTTTAATGGCTGACCGGCCGACTGCAAGAGGCACTCGGCCCCACCTGCCCATGGGAAGGCTTGCGGATGTGGGAAAGCCTGCTGGTCCCCGAAGTGCCTCTCCTGCAGCTCGCCCTGCGGGCCGTCATGGTCTTCGTCACCGTCGTCGTCCTGATCCGCCTCTCCGGCAAGCGCCAGGTCGGCCAGCTTGGCGCCATCGAGTTCGTCATCGTGCTCCTTATCAGCGACGCCGTGCAGAATGCCATGAACGGCGGCGACAACTCCCTCCCCGGCGGTCTCCTAACCGCCGCCCTCCTCGTCGGCATGGGCACCCTCGTCTCCCTTCTCTCCTTCCGCAGCGACACCGCCAGCCGCCTCCTGGAGGGCACCCCCACCCTCCTTGTCCGGAATGGTCACGTCATCCGCAGCGCCATGGACCGCGAACGCCTCAGCGACAACGACCTCAAGGTCCTCCTGCGCAAGCACGGCATGCACGACTTCCCCCTCATCGACGAAGTGATCCTGGAAGCCGACGGCACCATCAGCGTCACCCGCAAGGGCGAAGAGGAATTCCACTTCCCGGAAGCAAAGGAATAACACCAGATACTTCCACCGCGTTTCTGCGTAAACGTCGCGGCCTCGACACTGCCCGCCACCTGTGGCACCACCCCCCGATGCCACCAGCGGAACCCCCCGCCGTCCTGGTCTACCGCGACATGCTCCTGCCGCGCTCCGAAACGGCGTTCATGCGCCGCCAGTATGCCGCCTTCACCGCCGTGCGCCCCCTCTGGATCGGCCGAAAGCTCGCCCGCGACCTCGACCGCGCCGCCTTCCCCCTCGCCGCCGCCTTCACCGGCCCCGCCGGCCTGGCCTTCAAGCTCTTCGGCCGCGTCCCCCGCCTCGCCCACCTGCAAAGCCTCGGCGCCACCGTCGTCCACGCCCAGTTCGGCCGCGGCGGCGCCCTCGCCCTGCCGCTCGCCGAACGCCTCGACCTGCCCCTGGTCGTCACCTTCCACGGCGGCGACGTCAGCAAAAATGCCCACTACCGCCCCTTCGCCCTTCTCCGCCGCCGCCTCCCCCGCCTCGCCGCCTACGCCAGCGCCTTCGTCTGTGTCTCCGAGGGCGTGCGAACCCTCCTGATCGCCCGCGGCTTCCCCGCCGCCAAGGCCATCGTCCTGCCCATCGGCACCGACACCCTGGCCGCCCCCCCCCGCCAAGGCCCTGGCGACGGCATCCTCTTCGTCGGCCGCTTCGTCGAGATGAAGGGCGCCGATGTGCTCCTCGACGCCATCGCCCAGCTCCGCGCCCAGGGCATCGCCGCCCCCGCCACCCTCATCGGCGACGGCCCCGACGCCCCAGCCCTGCGCGCCCGCGCCGCCGGGCTCGATGTCACCTTCGCCGGCTGGCAACCCGAGCCCGCCGTCCACGCGGCCATGCGCGCCGCCCGCCTCGTCGTCATCCCCTCCATCCGCGCCCGCTCCGGCGAGGCCGAAGGCCTGCCCAGCGTCGCCACCGAGGCCATGGGCATGGCCGTCCCCGTCGTGGCGTCGGACGCCGCCGGCACCGCAGGCCTCATCCACCCCGGCACCAACGGCCTCATCGTCCCCCAGCGCGACCCCACCGCCCTGGCCGCCGCGCTGCGCTACCTGCTGGAAAACCCCGATGCCGCCGAACGCATGGGTGCGGCCGCCCGCGCCACCGTCGCCGCCGGCTTCGACGCCACCGCCCAGTCACGCAAACTGGAACGCCTCCTGGGCGCCGCCGCCGCCGCCGGACCCGCCACCCCGCTCGACTTCGGGCAGGTGCTTGGCTAGACCCAACCCCGTGCCCCTGCTCCGCCCCTCCCGCCTCGGCCGTTACATCTTCCGCCAGCTGTTCGGCGCGCTGCTGGTCGTCACCCTCGGCCTCGTCGCCCTCATCTGGCTCACCCAGTCCCTCCGCTTCGTGGAGCTGGTGGTCAACCGCGGCCTCTCCTTCACCGTCTTCCTCAAGCTCACCGGCCTGCTCATCCCCGGCTTCGTCGCCGTCATCCTGCCCATCACCTGCTTCGTCGTCGTCCAGTTCGTCTACCAGCGCCTCGCCAGCGACCGCGAACTCACCGTCATGCGCGCCGCCGGCCTCTCCCCCCTCGCCCTCGCCCGCCCCGCCCTGGCCGTCGCCGCCGTCACCATGGCGATCCACTACGCCCTCATCCTCTGGCTCGTTCCCGCCAGCGCCACCGCGTTCCGCGAATACCAGTGGGAAATCCGCAATCACCTCGCCGCCTTCCTCCTCCAGGAGGGCGTCTTCACCACCATCTCCGACGAGCTGGTCGTCTATGTCCGCGCCAAGGCGCCCGACGGCAGCCTGCGCGGCATCATGATCGACGATGCCCGCGAGAAGGACCAGCGCGCCACCATCCTCGCCGAAAGCGGCCGCCTGATGGAAAGTGCCACGGGCCCCCGCGTCCTGCTCGAAAACGGCACCCGCCAGGTGATCGACGGTCGAACCGGCCAGCTCAACGTCCTCAGTTTCAAGGAAAACTGGATCGACCTTGCGGCCCCCGCCCGCGAAACCGGCGCCCGCCTGCGCGACATGGGCGAGATGGGCATCACCGACCTGCTGAACCCGCCCCCCGGCATCGTCAACCCGCGCGACATCCCGCGCTGGAAGGTCGAGGCCCACAAGCGCCTGTCGGCCCCCCTCGCCACCCTCAGCTTCACGATGGTCGCCCTGCTCGCCGTGCTCGGCGGCGTCTTCCGGCGCCACGGCGGCCTGCTCCGCCCCTTCCTCGCCATCCTCGCCGTCGTCGGCCTCGTCGCCACCGGCCTCGCGCTGGACAGCCTCGCAGTGCGCATGGCGGAGCTGATCCCCCTGCTCTGGCTGCGCGCCGCCCTCCCCGCCCTGGTCTGCGCCGCCCTCCTCTTCGCCCCCTCCCTGTTCGAACGCCGGTTCGTCCCCGCCACCGCCGATGCCAACTGACACCATCCCTCATCCTGCCGCCGCCCGGCCCGCCGCGGCCCGTATCGACGGGGCCGCGCCCTGGCTCGTCCTCGGCATCGCCCCCGGCATGCTCCACGCCTACGTCCTTGCCGAAGCCCTCATCGCCCTCATCGTCCTGGCCTTCCTCGCCCGCTCCGCCCTCCTCGCCGACTGGTCCTGGCTCCGCCGCATCTGGGTGCGCCTGGCACTCGCCTGGTGGGCCTGGTCGATCCTCTGCTCGCTCCCCGGCATCGGCGAAGGCGGCACGCCCTCCCTCGTCCAGGCCCTCGTCGTCGGCCGCTACCTCCTCCTGGTCGCCGCCCTCGAACACCAGGTCCTCGCCAACCCCGCCTCCCGACGCTGGCTCTGGGCCGTCCTCGCCGCCTGCGCCGCCTGGATCGGCCTCTCGGCGCTGATCCAGTTCGCCACCGGCCGCAACCTCGGCGGCTGGCCCCGCTGGGTCGACGGCGAACTCACCGGCCCCTTCCAGAAACCCCGCGCCGCCGCCCCCCTCGCCCGCCTGCTCCCCGTCATCGTCGTCCCCGTCATCGGGCAGGTGTTGGAAGCCGGCCGCGCCATTCGGCTGGATCATGTTTGGCGCCCCGCGGCAGCCGCTGTCATCGCCGCCCTGGCCCTGGCCGTCGTCGTGCTGATCGGCCAGCGCATGCCGGTGCTGCTCTCCGTCGTCGGCCTGCTCGTCGCCGCCGCCTTCCTGCCCCGCCTGCGCCTGCCCGTCGCCGCCGCTCTCCTGCTCGGCGCCAGCCTCGTCGCCGCCTCCGCCGTCGTCGCGCCCCCCACCTTCTACCGCCTCGTCACCAAGTTCACCGCCCAGATGACCACCCTCCCCGAAAGCAACTACGGCCAGATCGCCTCCCGCGCCGTCGCCATCGCCCAAGACCATCCCTGGACCGGCCGCGGCTTCGACGGCTTCCGCACCGGCTGCGCCAACCCCCGCTACTGGCGCGGCTGGACCCACGCCACTAACCCCGCCGACACCGGCGGCGGCATGCTCGGCTGCAACATCCACCCCCACAACGCCTACCTCCAGGCCGTCACCGATTCCGGCCTGCCGGGCCTGGCCCTCACCATCGCCATGGTCGCCGCCTGGGCCGCCGCCCTCCTGCACGGCCTCTGGTCCCGCCCCGCCCCCCTGCGCGTCGGGCTCCTCGCCGCCTTCGTCATCGCCTGGTGGCCCGTCGCCAGCTCCAGCAGTGCCTTCGCCATCGAACTCGGCGGATTGTCGTTCCTCCTGCTCGGCTTCGGACTTGCCGAGGCGCAAGCCGCCCAGACAAAGCAAGTGGCAGGGCGCTGCCCTCGCGGCGCGTAGCCGCGCCACGGTGACCCGCCGGGGCCTGAGGCCCCGGACCCCCATTCATTTTATCGAGGTGCCCACCAAGCCCAGGTCCCTATGCTGGGAAAAAACGCCCTATCCCCTTAGGGGCTTGAGCCGCAAAGCGGATCAATGGTGGGTGAGGGGTAAGCCGCGCCGGCGATGTCATTCATCAGGCCCGTCGGCACGACAATGGAAAACCCGTCCACGCCCCGAAAAAACTCAGACCACGAGTGATTTCCCCCTTGCAGCGCCCTCTTCAGTTAGATATCACACTCGTGTGTTAGATGAAACCCAATCACCTTTGGCCCGCGAGACGGCCGCCCTCCTGGCGGGAATCCGCGACGATGCCGACTATTTCAGAGCCCAGCCCGGGCTCATAGCGGCTCTGCACGCCCTGATTCTGGCCACCCTGGCCCGCCTGATCGCCCGCCTGGACCACATGGTCACCCTCTGGGCCGCCGGCCAACTCCCCCTCCCCGCCTCGGCCCTACCGCGCCCCGCGCGAACCCCCGGCCAAGCCACCCCCCATGCCGCCATCCCGCGCACGCGCCACCACACCAGATCCACGCCCGCGCCCGCAGGCGAATCCGCGCGCGCCCAGGCATGCGCGCCCTCACCCGCGCCCGCACCCCCCCTCCATCCCCAAGCCACGCCCCAAACGCGCGCGCACTGCGCGCCGCTGCCGCCCCAACCCTCCCCCTTTCGTTTTTTCAGCACCCCCTGCTCGTCACCCAACCACGCCCTATTTATTACGATATAGTATTATTCCGTCGCGCCGACCACCGGAACCACGCGTACAGCGGCACCAGCACCAGCATCAGCCCCGCCCCCCACAGCATCGGCGCATTCGGATCGCCGCTCACGTCCCGCAGCCGCCCCGCGATCCACGGTGCGGAGGTCATCCCGCAATACGACCCCGCCGCATACCACCCGAACACCACCGCCCGCGCCGCCGGTGGAGTCGCATCCCCCACCTGCGCCGTCAGCGCCCCGGGCGGCAACGCCAGCCCGATCCCCAGCAATATCAACACCCACGCCGCCCCCCCGGTCGGCATCACCAGCAGGAACGACGCCGCCGTCAGAACCATCCCGGCCACCACCGCCCCCGTCCGCCCGATCACCCGGTCCGCCAGGAACCCGCAGAACGGCACCACCACCGCAAAGCTCCACAAAACGATGCTCGACCGCGCCGCGGCCGCCTCCGCCGCCAGCCCCAGGGAGATGAACAGCGCCGGTAGGAACGTCGCCATCACCACGATCGACCCGTTATATGTCCCCCAGGAAAGCGCCGCCCCCGCCACGAACCCCACCCCCACCTTCGCCGGCGGCCCGTCCCCCGATGCCGCCACCGCCCGCGCCTGCCCCACCAGCCAGGTCAGCCCCAACCCCGCCACCACCGGCAGCGCCGACAGCCCCAGCACCACCCGCCACCCGTACGCAGTCTCCACCGGCCCCAGCAGCACCAGCGCCAGCCCCGTGCCCAGCGGCCAGGAAACGATTACCACCGATGTCGCCGTCGACAGCAGCGGCCCCGCATACCGATCCGCCGTCATCTTGATCACCAGCATCAGGATGGTCACCCCGCCGACCCCGGCCAGCAACCGCCCGGCCAGCAGCGTCGAAAAACCCTCGGCCAACGCCGAAACCCCGATCCCCGCCGCCAGCAAAACGAACGCCCCGCGCAGCATCGGCCGGTCCCCGAACCGCCGCGCCATCAACCCCGCCGGAACCGTCAGGAAAATCCCCGGCAACAGGAACGCCCCCATCGCCAGGCCCACCTGCGCATAGCTCAGCTTCAAATCACCGATCAGCGAGGGGGCGGCGACCGCCGCGGCCTGCAACTGGAACGACGCAATGCCCCGGATCAGCAACAGGGCAAACAACGGTGTCAGCGGGGGGCGTGCCATCCCTCAGCTTGGCCACCCCGCCGACGCCCCCGCAAGTCCACCCCGCCCTGGAAAGGGTGGACCACTGTCGCATGATCGGCGGAGGCGGAACCGCCGGAGCCGTGAATCATCCGACCAGACGACGTCGCCAGCCCATCTCCCAGAACGCTTCTTCCAGCCTTGTTGCCGCGATGAAGGTCGACCGCAGGCTGGCATACCGCGCCTCCGCCCCCCGCGCCGCCCCCATCCGGTCGAGATTGGCGATCGCCCCCGCCGCCACCTGGCGATACTCCGGCCCCGAATACGCCTCGATCCACGCCGCATACGGATTGCCCTGCAGCTTCGTCGCCGGGTCCGCCAGCAACAACTGCGCCACCTCCGCATACCCGACCACGCAGGGAATCAACGCCGCATCCAGATCCAGCCGATCCCCCGCCAGCCCGCGCTCCAGCACGAACCGCGTGTAGGCCATCGTCTCCAGGTCTTCCGGCTCCGCCTGCATCTGCGCCTCGCTCAGCCCCCATTCGGCGCAGTACTTCACGTGCAGCGGCATCTCGACATCGACAATCACACTCACGCTCGCCGCCGCCGCCCGCAGATCGGCGAGCGTGTCGCTCTTGTAGGCCGCCAGCGCATAAGCCCGCGCGAAATGGATCAGGAACAGGTAGTCCTGCTTGAGGTAGTGCTGGAACGCCGCCTGCGGCAACGACCCGTCGCCCAGCCCGCGCACGAAGGGATGGCGCACATAGCCCTCCCACGCCGCCCCCGCATCGCGGCGCAGCCGGCCGAACAGCCCCTGGTCAAGCGGAAGATCGGTCATGGTTTCGTTCCCTCGCGTGCGATCGTTGCCTTCGCCTGATATTGGCGCGCCTCCAGCAGACTCCAGAGGATGCCCGCCGCACTCACCGCCGCCCCCAGCAGCACCAGCGCATCGAACGGCTCCGCATACAGCAGCACGCCGATACTGGCCGCGAACGGAATCCGCAGGAAGTCGATCGGCACCACCAGCGTGGCGTCACCATACCGCATCGCATTGGTGAAGCAGACATGCGCCGAAAGCCCCGTCACCATCAACGCCAGAAGCGGCAACCAGTCCGCCGCCCCGATCCGCGCCACGAACCACCAATCGCCGCCCACCGCCCACCCGACCGCCAGATACGCCGGCAACTGCAACACGTTCATCCAGAACAGGATGGTCAGCGTCGAATTCCGCCCGGTCAGGAACTTCGTGGTGGTGATCTGCACCGAGAAGAACACCGCCGCCGCCAGCACCACCAGCGCCGCCGGATCGAACGCCGCGGCACCCGGCCTCAAGATCACCAGCACCCCCGCGAACCCCAGCACCAGCGCCGCCACCCGCCCGCGCGTGATCCGCTCGCCCAGGAAGATCGCCGCCACCACCATCGTCCAGGCCGGCGTGGTGAACTCCAGCGCGAACACGGTCGCCAGCGGCAGCAACGTCACCCCGAACGCCCAGCACGCCTGCCCGCCGAAATGGAACACGTTGCGCAGCAGGTGCAGCTTCAGCGGGAACGGCCCGCCGATCCGCGCCCCCGCCACCACCGCATAGACCGCCAGCACCACGATGCCGCCCACGTTGCGCAGCGCCAGCACCTCCCACACCGACAGCACGCGCGCCATCTCCCGCACCGCAACGGCCAGCGCCGAGAACGACAGCAATGCGCCCGCCATCCACAAGATGACGCGGCGAAGATCATGCATGGGCAAGCGTCCCCCTTTCACCCGGGGTAACAGGCTTCGCCCGCCAGGTCACCGCCCCACCACGCAACCTTGTGTTGAACGAGGGGCCGAATTGCCCGCCGCGGGGAACTCGCGGGCGCCGAACCGCGCTATGCTGCGGTGCATCAGGGGTTCCCCATGGCCCAACCGGCCCAGACATCGGCGACCCAGACATCGCCGCCGCCGCAACCCGTGCTCCCACCGGGCGACCCTCCATCCGGCGGCCGGCTGATGGTCCTGCCCCCCACCCCGCCGGCCCGCCGCCGCTGGCTCGCCTGGCTGGTCGCGCTCGCCGCCCTGGTCGCGGCAGGCACGCTGGGCTGGTGGGAGTTCGCCCGCCCGCCAACCCTGGCCATCGTCACCCCCTGGCGCGGCCCGGCGCTGGAGGCCGTCTATGCCACCGGCGTGGTGGAAGCCATCGACTCCGCCCGCGTCGGCACAACCGTCGCCGCCCGCATCCTGGCGCTGGCCGCCGACGAAGGCGACCGCGTGCAGGCCCGCCAGCAACTCGCCCAGCTCGACGACCGCCAGGCCCGCCAGCGCCTCGCCGACGCCCAGGCCCGGCTCGACCTCGCCGAACAGGAATTCGCCCGTGACCAGGCCCTGCTGGCCCAGGCCGTCCGCTCGCAGCAACAACTCCAACGCAGCCAGCAAGCCCGCGACGCCGCCGCCGCCGCCGTCGAGATCGCCGCCCGCCAGCTGGAGGAATACCGCATCATCAGCCCGCTGGACGGCATCGTCATGAAGCGCCCGGTCCAGCCCGGCGAAACCATCGCCGCCAACGCCACCCTGTTCGAAATCGCCGCCCCCAGCCCCCTGCGCGTCGCCGCCGACGTGGACGAGCGCGACATCGCACGCATCCGGATGGGCGCCCGCGTCGCCGTCCGCGCCGAAGCCTTCCCCGGCCGCGCCATCGCCGCCGAGGTCACCAACATCCGCGGCCGTGGGGAGACCGCCACCCGCACCTTCCGCGTCGAAGCCGACCTGCCGCCCAACAGCCTCCTGCTGATCGGCATGACCGTCGATGTAAATCTCGTCGTCGCCGAGCGCCTCAACGCCCTGCTGGTGCCGCCCACCGCCATTCGCCACGCGCCCCCCCAAGGCGGACGCCCCGGCGCCGCCCACGTGTTCCGCCTCCTCGACGGCCGCGCCCGCCTCACCCCGGTCGAACTGGGCGCCAGCGGCCCCACCGCCATCGAAATCCGCACCGGCCTCCCGGACGCCACCCCCCTGATCGCCGACCCGCCCGGCGGGCTCGAAGACGGCACCGCGGTGATCGGGGCACCATGAGGGCGCGCAAAGGAAGGCCAGGGGCTTCGCCCCATAGGCGCGAAGTTAAGTTGCAAAGAGGTTTGCCCATTGCAGTTGTCGTCGCCGCGGTGCCTCGGCAAGTTTGCGGGCGGCTCCTCGTTTTCGTCGCCGGCTATGGCGGCGGGGGGTGGGCATGATGGCGCGCAA
>JANPIH010000159.1:0-2274 GCA_031424895.1 Rhodospirillales bacterium | reverse complement strand
CTGCCTGATCGGCTTCGGCGGCGGCTCGCCGATGGACACCGCCCAGGCGGTGGCGATCCTGGCCACCGGCGGCAAGCCGCTGAGCGCCAAAAAGGTGCCCTTCGTCGCCCATGCAGCGGCGCTGCCGATCATCGCCATTCCCACCACCGCCGGCACCGGCAGCGAGGCGACGCGCTTCACTGTCATCACCGATGCGGCGCGCGACGAGAAGATGCTGATCGCCGGCCTCGGCGCGCTGCCGCTGGCCGCCATCGTCGACTATGAACTCACCTTCTCCGTGCCGAAGCGCACCACCGCCGACACCGGGGTGGACGCGCTGTCGCACGCGCTGGAAGCCTATGTGTCCAGGCGCGCCAACCCGTTCAGCGATTCGCTTGCCGTCTCCGCCATGGCGCTGATCGGTGCGAACCTGGAGGCCGCCTACCACCAGCCCGACAACGCCGCGGCGCGCGAGGCGATGATGCTCGGCTCGATGCAGGCCGGCATCGCGTTCTCCAACGCCTCGGTCGCCCTGGTCCACGGCATGTCGCGGCCGATCGGCGCGCATTTCCACGTGCCGCACGGGTTGTCCAACGCCATGCTGCTGCCCGCCGTCACCCGCTTCGGGCTGCAATCGGCGCTGCCCCGCTACGCCGAGGCCGGCCGGCGCATCGGTTTCGCCGCCGCCACCGACCCGGACGAAATCGCGGCGGGCAAGCTCGCCGACGGGCTGGTGCGCTGGAACAGCGTGCTCGCCGTGCCCACCCCGGCCGGCTTCGGCATCGACCCCGCGACGTGGAACGCCAAACTCGACCTGATGGCCGACCAGGCGCTGGCCTCCGGCAGCCCGGCCAACAACCCACGCGTGCCGGACAAGGCGGAGATCGTCGCCCTCTACCGCCAGGTCTGGTCCGCCAACGCCTGATGCGCGGCGCCCTGCCATCGGTGGACGAGGTGCTGCGTGGCGCCACCGGCCAGCTGGCCGTCGCCCGCCACGGCCGCACCGCGAGCGTCGTCGCCATCCGTGCCGCGCTAGCCGCCCTGCGCGCCAGGGTGGGGCAGGGTGACCTGCCGGGCCGCGAGGCGCTGGCCGAAGCCGCCGCGCACGACGCGCTGGCGGCGCTGGCCGAGGCCGACATGCCGCGCCTGCGCCCGGTGTTCAACCTGACCGGGACGGTGCTGCATACCAATCTCGGCCGCGCCGTGCTGCCCGAGGAAGCCATCGCCGCCGCCACCGCCGCGATGCGCCAGCCCGCGGCCCTGGAGTTCGACCTCGAAACCGGCGGCCGTGGCGAACGCGATGACGCGGTGCGCGGCCTTGTGCGCGAACTGACCGGGGCGGAGGATTGCTGCCTGGTCAACAACGCCGCCGCCGCGGTGTTCCTGATGCTGAACACCCTGGGCGCGGGACGCGAGGCCATCGTCTCGCGCGGCGAGCTGATCGAGATTGGCGGCGCCTTCCGCCTGCCGGATATCATGGCCCGCGCCGGCGTGGTGCTGCGCGAAATCGGCACCACCAACCGCACCCACGCGCGCGACTACGAGGACGCCATCGGCCCCGCCACCGCGCTGCTGATGAAGGTGCACACCTCGAACTTCCTGATCCAGGGCTTCACCGCCGAGGTGCCGGCGCGCGAGGCGGCGGCGATCGCCCATGCCCACGACCTGCCGCTGCTCGACGACCTTGGCTCCGGCACGCTGGTCGATCTCTCGGCCTGGGGGCTGCGGCGCGAACGCACGGTGCGCGATGCGCTGGCCGACGGGGCGGACCTGGTGGCCTTCTCCGGCGACAAGCTGCTTGGCGGCCCGCAGGCCGGCTTCATCGTCGGCCGCGCCGACCTCGTCCGGGCCTGCGCGAAAAACCCGATCAAGCGCGCCATGCGGTTGGACAAGATCCGCCTAGCCGCCCTGGAAGCCACGCTGCGGCTCTACCGCGACTCGGACCGCCTGGCCGCGCGGTTGCCGACTCTGCGGCTGCTAACGCGCACGGCCGACGAGCTTCGCGCCGCGGCGCAGCGGCTGCTGCCGATGGTCGCGACGCAACTGGGCGCATCGTGGCATGTCGCGGTCGTCGATTGCGCCAGCCAGATCGGCTCCGGCGCATTGCCGCTGGAAAGCCTGCCGAGCGCCGGCCTCGCACTGTCGCCCGCCGATGGCGACGGGCGCGCGCCGGCGCGGATGCTGGCGGCACTGCGCGGGCTGCCGACCCCGGTGATCGGGCGGATCACCCAGGGCGCGGTGCTGCTCGACCTGCGCTGCCTGGAGGACGAGGCGGGATTCCTCGGCCAGCTTCCG
>JANPIH010000158.1:0-19121 GCA_031424895.1 Rhodospirillales bacterium | reverse complement strand
CCGCCAGGGGCCGAGCCCCTGGACCTCATATTCTCTTTGGTATCGGGGTTCAAAGGGCCGCCGGCCCTTTGCGGGTCCAGGGCAGAGCCCTGGCCTTGCCTGTTTCTGCCCTTTCTTTCACGCCGCGATCTTCACCTGCATCGCGCCGTAGCCCTTGATGAAGGTGGAGTGGATGCGGCTGGGTTCCTCCAGCACTTCGATTTCGAAGTTGCGTTTCAGGATCTCTTCCCAGACGATGCGCAGCTGCATTTCGGCGAGGCGGTTGCCGACGCAGCGGTGGATGCCGAAGCCGAAGGAGAGGTGTTGGCGCGGGCGCTTGCGGTCGATGACCAGGGCCATCGGGTTTTCGATCATCTCCTCGTCGCGGTTGCCCGAGACGTACCACATGATGACCTTGTCGCCCTTCTTGATGTGCTTGCCGCCGAGTTCGGCGTCGGCGAGCGCGGTGCGGCGCATGTGGGCGAGCGGGGTTTGCCAGCGGATGATTTCGGGCACCGCGCTGTCGAGCAGGGCGGGGTTGGCCTTCAGCTTGGCCCATTCGGCGGGGTATTTGCTGAAGGCATAGAGCGCGCCGGTGAGCGAGTTGCGGGTGGTGTCGTTGCCGCCGACGATGAGCAGGATGATGTTGCCCAGGAACTCCTGCGGCGACATGTTGCGGGTGGCGGGCGAGGCCTGGAGCATCGAGATCAGGTCGCTGCCGCCGCCCTTGGCCAGGCGCTCGTTCCACAGCCCCATGAAGAAGCCGAGGCACTCGCGCAGCTCCGCCTGGCGCTGTTCCTCGGTGTCGACGATGCCGGCGCCGGGGACGGCGGTTGCGACATCGGACCAGCGGGTGAGCTTGCGGCGCTCCTCGAAGGGGAAGTCGAACAGGGTGGCGAGCATCTGGGTGGTGAGCTCGATCGACACGCGGTCCACCCAGTCGAAGGCCTCGCCGCGGGGCAGGGCGTCGAGGATGGTTGCGGCGCGCTCGCGGATCAGGCCTTCGAGCTTGGCGAGGTTGGTGGGGGCGACGATGGGGGAGACGGCGAGACGCTGTTCGTCGTGGCGCGGCGGGTCCATGGCGATGAACATCGGCAGCGGGAAGTCGGCGCGCTGGTCGCGGATGGAAATGCCGCCGAGGGTGGAGAGGGAGGAATACACGGCGTGGTTGGTATCCACCGCCATGATGTCCTTGTACTTGGTGACGGACCAGTACGGGCCGAAATCGCTTTCGGCGGTGTAGTGCACCGGGTCTTCGCGGCGCAGGCGCTCGAAGAACGCCCAATGCGCGTCGGCGGCGAACATCTCCGGGCGGGCGGGGTTCAACTGGTCGAGCGGCAGCGCATAGGGGTCAATGTGGCCGGCGGGGAGCGGGGCGTCGTTCATGGCCGTCTCTTCCTGGCTGTGTCGTTCCACATCGGACCTTATAGCGCAACGCGCGCCACCGGTCATGCGTTGCAACGCGGCGTGCGGCGTCGCACTCTTTCGCCAGGGAGACACGCCATGCTCACCAGCGACTTCGAGGTCCATGACCCGCGCTTTGCCAAGCTTGTGTTCGGCAACGTGCATGTGGACAAGCTGCACACCGGATGCCGCTGGGCGGAGGGGCCGGCGTGGTTTGCGGCGCACCGGTATCTCGTGTGGTCCGACATTCCGAACAACCGGATGCTGCGCTGGGACGAGGCGAGCGGGCAGGTGAGCGTGTTCCGCGAACCGGCGGACAATTCCAACGGCAACACGACCGATCGGCAGGGCCGGCTGGTTACCTGCCACCATCGCAGCCGCATGGTGGTGCGCACCGAGCACGACGGCAGCCGCACGGTGCTGGCCAGCCATTTCAAGGGGCTCCGCCTCAACTCGCCCAACGACATCGTCGAGAAATCAGATGGCAGCCTGTGGTTCACCGACCCCAGCTATGGCATCGACTCCGACTACGAGGGCGATGTGGCGGCCAGCGAGATCGGCGCCTGCCACGTGTATCGCATTGCCCCGGACTCAGGCGTGCTGACGGCGGTTGCCACCGACTTCGCCAAGCCGAACGGCCTGGCGTTCTCGGCCGACGAGTCCCTGCTTTATATTGCCGATACCGGCTTTTCCCATGGCGCGCAGTTCCCCCGCCATATCCGTGCATTTCGGGTTCATGGCGACACGCTGTCTGGCGGCGAGGTGTTTGCCACCTGCGATGTTGGTTTGTTCGACGGGCTGCGCGTCGACCGGCACGGCAATGTCTGGACGTCCGCCGGGGACGGCGTGCGCTGCTATGCCCCCGATGGCACGCTGCTGGGCCTTGTTCGCATTCCGGAGGTGGTGGCGAATTGCTGCTTCGGCGGGGCCAAGCGCAACCGGTTGTTCATCTGCGGCACCACGTCGCTGTATGCGGTATACCTGAACACCACCGGCGCTTGACGGGCGCAATTCAAACCGGAATGCGGGACACAGTTTCCTACCGCTTAACGCTGTCATCGTCTTGTGGCGGGTCATCGGGCAAAGGACTTCGACCTTCGTCCTGCCCGGGCATGGCGGCACGCGCGCGCTGCTGCTGTTTGCGGCGCAGGAGGTTGGCGCGCAACGCTGCGGCTTCGCGCGCCTCCCGCGCCTGTTTCTCGGCCGACGCGCGGTCGGTCAGGGTCGGGCGGGGGGGCGGTCGGTCCATGTGCCATGGAATGGGCAGCCCCTTGCCGATCGTCAAGCAGCAATGCCGCCTGGCCGTGCCTTGGGGGGTTGCACGGCGCAAGGTGTGCGGCTAATCAGCCCGCTCTGGGCGCCGAGGATCGATGCGCGCCCACGGCGCTGCACTAGCTCAGTGGTAGAGCACTCCCTTGGTAAGGGAGAGGTCGACAGTTCAATCCTGTCGTGCAGCACCATTCCCCTTCCCCGTCTTGTCCGAATCTCACGCGCCCCGACGAACGAAATTGTTTGTTACAACACGTACGGAAGCGGCGGCGCGTTTACCTGCGGGAAGGGATATTCAGTCCAATCTGCCTGACGTGTGCAGCGACAGGAAAACAAATCTTGCGACATCAACCGGCCGAGTGCGGGCGCGCCGCCTTCGACTCGGTTGTTCAGCTCGGGATCACCCCGACGCCGGACAACTTCGCGATCTGGTATGAATACCATAGTGGCCTCAATCCCGAGTTGCGCCATCTGATCGATCTGCTGGTGAGCCAGCCCGGCCGGTGCGATGACCAGACCATGGCGGCCGTGCATCGCAAGTTCTTCTCCCACGCGCGCGAGCGCGACGCGCTGCGCGCCGCGTCGGAGCGCATGCAGGGGCTGCTGCACGAGGTTGGGGTTGCGGTTGCCGACGCCGGCACTGGCGCGCGGACCTTCGGCGAGGTGGTGTGGAACACGTCCAGCGCCTTTGCCAGGGGCGTCACGACGCTGCCCGATCTGATCCAGCGCCTGCGCGAGGAAGCAAGCGCCATGGCGGAACGCAGCGAGGCGATCGGCCAGCATCTTACCGGTGCCGCCGAACGCATCACCTTGCTTGAGCGCTCGCTGCACGATCTGCGCCAGGATGCCACCACCGACAGCCTGACCAACCTCAACAATCGCCGCAGTTTCGACGCACGACTGCGCGAGGTGGCGGGGGAGGCAATGAATTCCGGCGAACCGCTGGTCCTGGTGTTGATGGATATCGACCATTTCAAGCGCGTCAACGACACCTGGGGCCACCAGACCGGAGACCAGGTTCTGCGGCTTGTGGCCGCGACGTTGACGGCGAACACCCGGCCCGAAGACTTCGTGGCCCGCTATGGCGGCGAGGAATTCGCGCTGATCATGGCGGCAACCGCACCGGAGATCGCGCTAGCCGTTGCCGAACGCGTCCGCCGCAGCTTCGAGGGGCGGGAGATCGTCACCCGTGGCTCCGGCACGTCGATCGGCAGCGTCACCATCTCGGGGGGCGTGGCGGTGTACGAACCTGGCGAGCGCCTGTCCGACTGGGTGGAGCGTGCCGACCAGGCGTTGTATGGCGCCAAGAAAGGGGGGCGGAACCGGGTGATCCTGGCGCAGCGCGATGGAAATTCAAATTCGTCTGCATCCGGTGCGCAGGAAGCATCCGTAGCGTGATCGTGTACCGCTGGGGCGGGAGGGGCGAGGCCCACTTGGCAGGGCCTGCGGCGTAGGGAAAGAGCGGTCGATGAGCACACGGCGGATCCTGCTGGCGGTAGCCGACCTGGACGAGCGCGTGGTGCTGGCCGGGCATCTGGCCGGTAGTGGCTTCGAAGTGACGGCCATGGACGGGACCACGGCGGGGCTGCCGATGTCGAGCGAGGCGCTGGCGGAGTTCGATGCGCTGGTTCTCGATGCCGGTCCTGGCGGGCTGAACGGAGCGGCACTGTGTGCTGCGATGCGGCGTGGCGGCGTGGCTCTGCCGATCCTGGTGCTGCATGGCGGTGGCGAGGATGTGGTGCATTGCCTCAACGCCGGTGCCAATGACGGGTTGGCCCGCCCTGTCCGTGCCTTGGAACTGGCGGCCCGGCTGCGCGCCCAACTGCGCCAGCATGGTGCGCAGCCCGGGGCGGTGCTGGACGTGGGCCCCTATCTGTTCCGGACGGACCGGCGCGAGCTTGAGGCCGGAGCGGGCGGCCTGTGCATCCGGCTTACGGTGATCGAAGCGGCGATCCTGCGCTTCCTGCATGCCGCCAATGGTCGCCCGGTGCCGCGCCGGGTGCTACTGCATGAGGTCTGGGGCTACCGCGCCGGGGTCACGACCCATACGGTGGAGACGCACATCTATCGACTTCGTCGCAAGATCGAGCCCGAGCCGGGTCGTCGCCGCCTGCTGCTGAGCGAGGACGCGGGGTACCGGCTGAACCAGGGTTGGCACGCCCCCGTGGCGGGGCGGGCCGCAGCTGAACTTCGCGCATCGGCTGAACTTCGCGCACCCGCTGAACTTCGCGCATCAGCCTGAGCTGCGGTTTCGGCGGCGCCGGGGTTGAGCGTTGCGTTGCGGTGAACCATGCTCGCCACGTGCTGCGGGAGCCGGCCATGGACCATCTCAATGCCTTTGTCGCCGGACCGCGATGCCGGATCGCCGGGGCGCCCGCGGGCGCGCTTGCGGGGTTGGCGTTCGCGGTCAAGGACCTGATCGACGTTGGGGGCTGGCCCACCGGCGCGGGCAATCCCGACTGGCCGGCCTATGCCGGCACCCCGGTGCATCATGCCTGGGTGGTGGAGCGGCTGCTGGCCGCCGGCGCCTCCATCGTCGGCAAGACGATCACCGACGAGGTGTCGCTGGGCATCCTGGGCGAGAACCCGCATGACGGCACGCCGGCCAATCCGGCAGCGCCCGACCGGGTGCCGGGCGGCTCCTCCTCCGGCTCGGCCGCGGCGGTGGCCGGCGGGGCGTGCGATTTCGCGCTGGGGACGGACACCGGCGGCTCGGTGCGGGTGCCGGCGAGTTTCTCCGGGCTGTATGGCATCCGGCCGACCTTGGGGCGGATCGATTTCGCCGGCATCTGCGTGCAGTCGCCGTCGAGCGACACCTGCGGATGGTTCGCCCGCGATGCGGCGGTGTTCGCCCGGGTTGGCGAGGCGCTGCTGGGCGAGACAATACCGCCGGCGCTGCCGACGACGCTGCTGGTTGCGGTGGACGCTTTCGGGCAGGCGGACGAGGCGGTGTGCCAGGCGTTGGCGCCGATGGTGGAGCGGCTGGCGAAGCTGGCGGGTGCGCGCCGGGACATGACGGTGGCACCCTCCGGGCTCGCGGGATGGCTGCGGGCGCAGCGCGTGTTGCAGCAGAGCGAGGCGTTTGCGACCTTCGCGCCCTGGCTGGACCGGCACAATCCGCGCCTGGCCTGGAGCGTGGCGCGCGGCCTGGTCGCGGGGGCGGCGTGGAGCGAGGCCGAACGCAGCTACGCCGCCATCACGCGACGGGAAGTGACGGCGCGGATGGCCCATCTATTGCCGCCCGGCACCATACTGTGCCTGCCGACCACGCCGTTCCCGGCGCCGAAACGTGGCCTGCCGGTCTCAGAGCTGGGGATGCCGCGGGAACGGATTTCGGCGCTGACCTGTATCGCCGGGCATAGCGGGGTGCCGCAGGTGAACCTGCCGGGCGCGCTGGTCGACGGGGCGCCAGTGGGATTGTCGATTATTGGCAGGCGCGGGACGGATGCGAGCCTGCTGGCAGTTGCCAGGGCGTTGGGCGGGTAGCTGGGGCGCGAAGAGAAGGAAGGCTGGGCTCTGCCCAGACCCGCCAGGGGCCAAGCCCCTGGACCTTATTCCTTACAAAAGTAATGGGGATCAAAGGGCCGCCGGCCCTTTGCGGGTCTGGGCGGAGCCCAGCCTTGCTTGTGTCTACTCCGCCGCCTGCGCCAGGGTGACCGGGGCGAAACGGACATTGGCCTGGCGGTCCACGTCCCAGAGTTGGCCGAGCAATGCCTCGGCGGCGGGGCGGCCGATGGCGGGGGTGGTGAGTTCGTGGAATTTGTCGGTGAGTTCGGCGTCGGTCAGGGGGTCGTCGGGGTCGCCGTGGCGGGTGGCCTGGTGGTGGCGCAGGGTGCGGTTGTCGGCGAGGGTGATTTCCACCACGGCCGAGCGGGCGCCGGGGAAGGCGGCGTCGCAGCCGGGGTCGATGACGACGTCGATCTTCTGCATCAGGGCTTGCGTGGCGGGGTCGGTGAGGCGGGCGGGTTCGAAGGCGGCGAGGCGGACGTTGCCGTGCACCAGGGCGGTGGCGACGGTGAAGGGGGTGCTGAAGCGGCCTTCGAACGGGGTGGCGACCTGCTTGCGGCCGGTGACGTCCAGCGTGGCGCGATAGCCGCCGACGGTGATGCGGGCGACCTGGTCGTGGCGGACGCCATGCGCCTTCTGCAGCGCCAGGGCGCCGTCGATGGCCGCGAAGGCGTGGCCGCAGCAGCCGTGGTTCTTGAAGGTCATCTGGGTGATGTTGTAGCGCGTGCCGAGGCCGTCGGTGGCTTTCGACCAGTCCGGGTTGACCGACATGGCGGCGCCGAAGCCGGCCTCGCCTTCCAGCACGTCGAGCGCGCCGGTGATGCCGCGCGCGGCGCCGAGGGCGGCCATGGCGCCGGCGTCGGCGGCGTGGCCTGCGTGCAGCGGCGTCGACATGGCGTCGGAGCGGAAGGCCTGTTGCAGGGCGGCGGCGAAGGTGCCGGCGGTGGCGAGCGCGTGGGCGGTGCGCGCGGCGTCGAGCTTGAGGATGCTGGCGACTGCTGCTGCTGCCCCAAACGTGCCGATCGTGCCGGTGGTGTGCCAGAAACGGTAGTGCGAGGGCTGCACGGCGACGCCGATGCGGGTGGAGATTTCGTAGCCGACGACGATGGCGCGCAGGAGGTCTTCGCCGGTGGCGCCTTTCGCCTGGGCGGCGGCAAGTGCCGCGCCGATGACGGGGCAGCCCGGATGGTAGACGGCATCGCGGAAGATGTCGTCGAACTCGATGGTGTGGCTGGCGGTGGCGTTGATCAGGGCCGCGGCGCGCAGGCTGGCCGGCAGATTGCGACCGTAGACGATGGCGCGGCCGTGGCCGATCTCGTCCTCCAGCGCTTCGGCCAGCATTGTCGCCGGGGCCAGCTGGGAGCCGGGCAGCAGGGCGGCGAACCAGTCGATCAGCGCGCGGCGGGCGTGGTGGCGGACTTCGGCGGAAAGCGGGGCGGTGAGCTCGCGCTCGGCGTAGGCGGCGAGGGTTTCGGCGATGGTGGGCATGGGGATCCCCCGGTTCAGGTGCGCGGCTTGTCGCCCAGCATGGCTGCGACCTGCGGTTCGATCAACGCGGCCAGCCGGGCGTGGGCCTGGGCGGTGGGATGGATCGATGGCTCGGGCGGGCGGAGGTGGGGGTCGTAGTACTGGGTGAGGTCGATGGTGCCGTTCTTTTCGAACAACGGCGTGGCGTCGGCATGGGCGATGCCCGGGATCTTGCCGCCGGCGTAGCGCTGGGCGAGGCCCTGGTTCATGCCGCGGGTGGCCTGCGTGGTCCAGTCGCCACGGTCGCTGGGCAGCACGGACAGCACCAGCAGCTTCGCGGCCGGGTGGCGGCGGCGGATTTCGGCGACGCAGGCGTCGTGGCCCGCGAGCGACTCCTCCACGCTCCAGCGCAGCCGGCCGAAGTTGTTGGCGCCGATCAGCAGGATGGCGGCTTTCGGCGCGGGGGTGTCGAGCTGGCCGTTGCGCAGGCGCCAGAGCAGGTGGGCGGTGGCGTCGCCCTTGAAGCCGAGGTTCACGGCGTGGCGGCCGCCGTAAAAGCGGTTCCAGACCGGGCGGAAATCCTGCCAGTCGGGGGGGCCGGCGCGCTCCCAGTCCTGGGTGATGGAGTCGCCGATCCACAGCAGGTCGACGCGCCCCGCCCGCAATTCGCGCAGCTTGGCGGCGTGGCGGTCGGCCCACCATTTCGCGTCGGCGCGCGACAGCGGCGTGGCGGCCAGAGGCGCGCGCTGCGCCAGCGCCGGGCCGGGCAGGGCGAGGAGCGGGGCAGCCAGGAGAAGGCGGCGCCTCATGCGGCGGTGGCCGCCGTGATCTCGGCCTCGCCCAGCCCGGCCTCCGCCAGCACCTCGCGGGTGTGTTCGCCCAGGCGCGGGGCGAGGCGGCGGATGGTGGCGGGGGTGCCGTAGTAGGTGACGGGAATGCCAAGGACCGTCATGGGGCCTTCGGTCGGGTGATCCATCTTGCGGAAGAAGTCGATCTCGTTGAGGTAGGCATCCCGCGTGAGGTCCTCCAGCGAGTTGGCGGGGCCGTGCGGCAGGTCGGCTTCTTTTAGCAGCACCATCCATTCGGCGTTGGTGCGCTGCTTCATGCCCTCGGTGACGATGGCGTAGGCGGCCTCGATGTTCGTTGCGCGCGCGGTTCCGGTGGCGAAGCGCGGGTCGTCGGCCAGTTCGGGCTGGCCCAGCAAGGCATACAGCCGTGCCCATTGTGCGTGGGTGCCCACCATGACGCAGAGATAGCCGTCCCGGGTGGCGAAGGGCCGGCGGTCGGGGGTGAGCATGCGGGGGTAGCCGATTCCTTGTTCCGGCGCGTTGATGGTATGGCCCCACATGTGCTCGGGCAGCAGGAAGCTGACCAGCGTGTCCATCATCGGCACGTGCACGGCCTGGCCCGCCCCGGTGCGCTCGCGCGAGAACAGGGCCATGGCGATGGAGGAGGCGAGGACGTACCCGGTCAGCTTGTCCGCCATCACGCTGGGCACATAGCGCGGGCCGTCGGCCTGGGCGCCGATGCCGTTCAGGTGGGCGAGCCCGCCCATGCCCTGGATGATGTCGTCGTAGGCGGGGTCTTCCTCCTTGCTGCTGCCGGGGCGGAAGCCGGTGGCGCAGGCGTGGATGATGCGTGGGTTCACCTTCCGCAGGCTGTCGTAGTCGAGCCCGAGGCGGGCGGCGGCGGACAGGCGCATGTTGTGGACGAATACATCGGCCCTTTCCACCAGCCGCATCAGCGCGCCGTGGGCGGCCGGTTGCTTGAGGTCGAGGACGACGCTGCGCTTGTTGCGGTTCAGGTTGGTGAAATAGGCCGCCATGTCGTCGGACCGGCGCGGGCCAACGAAGCGGGTCATGTCGCCGGCGGGCGGCTCGATCTTGATCACATCGGCCCCCGCGTCGCCCAGGATCTGGGTGCCCATGGGCCCCAGCACGACCTGGGTGAGGTCGACGACGCGGATGCCGGCGAGCGGGCCGCCCTCCGGTGGCTGCATCAGGCCGCCTGCGGGGTGAAGCCGGCCCCGTCGATGGCGGCGGCAAGGTCGGCGGAAGGTTTGGCGGATTTGATCTCGACCGTATGGCTGGGCAGGTCGGCCCGCACCTCGGCGGCGGGGTCGATGCGCTGGACGGCCGTGGTGATGGCCTTCACGCAGCCGCCGCAGGTCATGTCCGGCACGGTGAATCGGGTCATTTCGGTCTGCTCCGCGATGGGTTAAGGCACAGTAGCGCACCGGAGGCGTCGTGGCACCGTTGACCCCGCATCGGGGCCATCCCCAAGTTGCTGTCTTGCCCGGCAGCCCGGCAATGGAGAACGCGATGGCGACCCAGATCGATCTCGGCATCGAGGGCATGACCTGTGCCGCCTGCGTCTCGCGCGTCGAGAAGGTGTTGAAGCGGGTGCCTGGCGTGGACACGGCGGAGGTGAACCTCGCCACCAACCGCGCGCGGGTGACGGCGACGGGCGATGTGGGGCTGGACGCGCTGACCGAGGCCGTGTCGCGCGCGGGCTATGCCGCCGTGCCGGTGGCCGAGGCGAAGCCGCAGGCCAGTGAGCCGATCTGGCCGGTGCTGGTCGCCGCCCTGCTGACCCTGCCGCTGGTGCTGCCGATGCTGGCCGGGCCGTTTGGCTATGGCCACGCGCTGACGCTGGCGCCGTGGGCGCAGTTCGCCCTGGCGGTGCCGATGCAGTTCGGCTTCGGCGCCCGTTTCTACATCGCGGCCTGGAAAAGCCTGCGGGGTGGCAGCGCCAGCATGGATGTCCTGGTGGCGCTCGGCACGACAGCCGCCTTTGCCTTGTCGGTGGGCGAGATGATCGCCGCCTGGCCCGACCATGCCAGCCACGTCTATTTCGAAGGTGCGGCCGTGGTGATCACCCTGGTGATGCTCGGCCGCTACATGGAACATCGCGCCCGGCGCCGCACCACCGCGGCGATCGAGGCGCTGGCGGCGCTGCAGCCGGAACGGGCGCGTGTGCTGCGCGAGGGCGCGGAGGTGGAGGTGGCAACCGGGGCGCTGCGCGTCGGCGACCTGATCGTGGTGCGGCCCGGCGAGCGGATCGCGGCGGACGGGCTGATCGAGGATGGCACCGGCAGCGTGGATGAAAGCCTGCTGACCGGGGAGAGCCTGCCGGTGGCGCGGGCGCCGGGGGACAGGGTGACGGGCGGGGCGATCAACGGCGAGGCGCGCCTGCTGGTGCGTGCCACCGGCGTGGGGGCGGAGAGCGTGCTGGCGCGCATGGTGCGCCTGGTGGAGGACGCGCAGGCGACCAAGCCGCCGATCCAGCGCCTGGCCGACCGGGTGAGCGAGGTGTTCGTGCCGGTGGTGGTGGTCATCGCGCTGCTGACGTTCCTGGGCTGGTGGCTGTATGGCGCCGGGGCCGCCCCCGCCATCATCCATGCGGTTGCCGTGCTGGTGATCGCCTGCCCCTGCGCGATGGGGCTGGCGACGCCGACGGCGATCATGGTCGGCACCGGGGTGGCCGCCCGCCGCGGCATCCTGATCCGCGATGCGGCGGCATTGGAGCGGGCGCATGCGGTGACCGTCGTGGCGTTCGACAAGACCGGGACGCTGACGGAGGGGCATCCGCGGCTGCTGGCGCTGCATCCGGCACACGGCGTGACGGAGGAGGAGGCATTGCGCCTGGCCGCGGCGTTGCAGGCCGGCAGCGAGCATCCGCTGGCGCGCGCGGTGATGGAGGCGGCCCTGGGTGTTGCCGTGCCGCCGGCCGACGGGCTGCGCGCGCTGCCGGGCCGTGGCGTGGAAGGCGTGGTGGAGGCGCGGCGCCTGGTGCTCGGCAGCCGCCGGCTGCTGGACGAGACCGGGGCCGTGCCGGGCGAACTTGCCGAGGCGGAGGCGGCGCTGGCGACGCAAGGGCGCAGCATCGCTTGGCTCGCCACCGCCGATGGGGAGGTGCTGGCGCTGCTGGGCTTCGGCGACGCGGTGAAGCCGCAATCGCGGGCGGCGATCGCCAGGCTGAAGGCGATGGGCGTGCGCACCGTGCTGGTCACCGGCGACAACCGTGCCGCCGCGCACACCGCCGCGGCCGCGCTGGGCATCGACGACGTGCAGGCCGAGGTGCTGCCCGCCGACAAGGCGGCACGGGTGGCCGAGCTGCGCGAGGGCGGCTCGCAGGTGGTCGCCATGGTCGGCGACGGGGTGAACGACGCCCCGGCGCTGGCCGCCGCCGATGTCGGCTTCGCCATGGGCACCGGCACCGACGTGGCGATGCACGCCGCCGGCGTGACGCTGATGCGCGGCGACCCGCGCCTGGTGGCCGACGCGATCGACCTGTCGCGCCGCACCTGGTCGAAGCTGCGCCAGGGGTTGTTCTGGGCCTTCGCCTACAACGTGCTGGGCATTCCGGTGGCCGCCGCCGGGTTCCTGGACCCGATGCTCGCCGGGGCGGCGATGGCGCTATCGTCGGTCAGCGTCGTTCTCAACGCCCTGTCGCTGCGGCGGTGGCGGCCGGCCGGCTAGACGCGCCGCTGACGATCCTTGTTGCACTGGTGCTGTTGTGGGCGCGGGGCTGGCGCGCCGGCAGGGTTTGCGCTTTGCTGCCGCAAACGAGTTTCGAGGAGGAACGCCCATGTCGTCGCTGTTCGATCTTAAAGGCAAGGTTGCCGTCGTCACCGGGTCCAGCAAGGGGATCGGCAAGGCGATCGCCCTGCGCATGGCCGAGCACGGCGCGAAGGTCGTCGTCTCCTCGCGCAAGCAGGACGCCTGCGACCTGGTGACCAACGAGATCACGTCCAAGGGCGGCGAGGCCGTCACCAAGGTGTGCAACATCGGCCGCAAGGAGGAGCTTCAGGCGCTGGTGGATTTCGCCATCGCGACCTATGGCGGCATCGACATCATGGTTTGCAATGCCGCGGTGAACCCGTTCTATGGCCTGTCATCCACCCTGCCGGACGAGGCGTGGGACCGGGTGATGAACTACAACGTCCGCTCCAACCACTGGCTGTGCCACATGGCCGCCCCCAGCATGAAGCAGCGCGGCGGCGGTTCGATGATCGTCGTGTCGTCGATCGGCGGGCTGCGCGGCTCCACGCACTTGGGCGTCTATGCCATCTCCAAGGCCGCCGACATGCAGCTGGTGCGCAACCTGTGCTGCGAATACGGGCCGGACAACATCCGCGTGAACGCCATCGCCCCCGGCCTGATCCGCACCGACTTCGCCAAGGCGCTGTGGGAGGACCCGGCCAAGGAGAAGGCGCGCAGCCGCACCACCCCGTTGCAGCGCATCGGCGAGCCTGATGAGATCGCGGGGGCGGCGGTATTCCTCGCCTCGCCGGGCGGCAGCTTCACCACCGGGCAGACCTTCGTGATCGATGGCGGGGTGACCACCGGCCAGCCGGCCGCCGGCGGCGGGGAGTAGTTTTCACCGCTTTCCTGCCGTCGTGTAGAACGGCGGCAGGAGAGAGCCATGATCCCCGTCACCCCCCACATCCAGCTCGCCGAGCGCGAACTAGAGGAAACGTTCATCCGCGCCTCCGGCCCCGGCGGCCAGAACGTCAACAAGGTCAGCACCGCCGTACAGCTGCGCTTCGATGCGCGCGCCTCGCCCAACCTTCCCGACGCTGTCTGCATCCGCCTGCTCAAGCTGGCCGGGCACCGCGCGACGCAGGATGGCGTGCTCGTCATCACCGCGCAGGAACACCGCAGCCAGGATCGCAACCGCGCCGCGGCGCGGGAGATTTTGTTCGACCTGATCCGCCGCGCCGCCATCGCCCCGATCAAGCGCCGCGCCACCCGGCCGACGCTCGGCTCCCAGGTGCGGCGCCTGGACGCCAAGACCCGGCGCTCTGGCATCAAGGCCGCGCGCCGGCCGCCGGTCGATTGAGGTGTCACAACGTGGTCTCGAACCCGAAGCTGATCTCCGCCGATGGGGTCGTCGCCCGAGGGTCCGCGGATTCACGGATGTGTCGCACTGGTGTCGCCGTAACGCAGCTATGCCATTGCCGAGTCACATGCCTGGAGCTCGCGGGTGCACGCCGAGGCGCTGATCGTCGACATCGACGGCGTGGTGATCGACACCCCGCATGAACGCGCCTGGCGCGAGGCGTTGGCCGCGCGTGTGCCGGGTGCAGTGCTGACGCCGGCCGACTACAGCGCGCTGGTCGCCGGCAAGAAGCGGCTCGACGGGGCGCGCGCCGCGCTGGCACGGCACGGCGTGGTAGGCGAGGCTGAAATCCATGCCTATGCGGAAGCGAAGCAGGCGCGATTTCTCGCCCTGGTTGCCGCCGGCGACTTCACGGTGTTCGCCGACGCGGTGCGCTTCCTGAACCGCGCCCGTACCCAGGGCCTCAAGCTGGCCGCCGCCTCCTCGTCGAAGAACGCCAGCGCGTTGCTGGCCCGCGCCGGCCTTGCCGCCTTGTTCGACGCCGATGTGTGCGGGCGCGACGTGCCGCGCGGCAAGCCGGCGCCTGATCTGTTTCTGCTGGCGGGGTCGGAACTGGGCGTGGTTCCAACCGCTTGCGTTGTGCTGGAGGATGCCCCGGCCGGCATCGTGGCAGCGAAGGCGGCGGGCATGGCGGCCCTCGGCATTGCCCGCCACGGCGAGGCGGCGGCGCTGCGCGATGCAGGGGCGGACGACGTGGTCGAGCGCCTGGACCACCCTGCCGCCTGGGCCACGATCGGCATTCAAGAGGATCCGTTGCATGGATGACGCGCGCGTCTGGCCGACCGATGCGGCCTGGGCGCTGTCGCCGCCGGAATGGCGCCTGCAGGCCGACGGCCTCGCCTTGGCGCAGGAGCCGGATATCGAGTCGCGTTTCACCGTGGCCAACGGGTTCCTTTCGATGCGGGGCGCGCGCGATGTCGGCCGGGCCGCGTCCTGGTCCTCCTGGATCACCACGTTCCGCCCCGTCTCCTGGCCGCGCTGCTATGTGGCCGGGCTGTTCGACCTGCCGGACATCGAGCCGTCCGTGCCGGTCGCAATGCCCGCGCCGGATTGGCTGCGCCTTCGCCTGCGGATCGGCGGGACGGCGCTGCGGCTGCGCCCGGGGGCGGATTTCAGCCGCACGCTGGATCTGCGCCGTGGGCTGATGGTGTCGGAATGGCGCCACACGATGGCGGACGGATGCGTGGTTCACCTGCGCACCCTGCGGCTGGCTGCCCGGCACGACGCGGCCCTGGCACTCCAGGCGGTGCAGATCATCCTGGACCGCGACGGCCTGGAGGTGGCGCTGGACGCGCTGCCCGACCCTGCCGGCGTGGGGCTGGAGCTTGCGCGCCTGGAGCCCGGGCTCGCGGTTTGGCAGGCGGAGCATGCGCCGCATTCCCTGGCGCTTGCCACCAGCGCCGGCCTGATGCGCGGCACTGCCCCGGAGCCGCCGCAAAGCCGCACGCCGCTGGGCCTCGCTTGGCGCTGGCCGTCGCGCGCGCGGGAGGTGGTGGAGTTCCATCGGCTGGTTGGCGTTGCCCGAGGCGAGCCTGACGCCGACCCCGCGCCGGCCGCGACGGCAGCCGCGGCGCGCGGTGCAACACTCGGTTGGCGCGCCGTGCTCGACAATCACGTCGATAGCTGGGCCGGACGCTGGCACGGATCGGGCGTTGCGGTGGCAGGGGATGCGCAGGCCGCCAGGGCGCTGCGCTTCGCGGCCTACCACCTGATCAGCGCCGCCAACCCCGACGACCCGCGCGTGTCGATCGGCGCGCGGGCGATGACGGGCGATGCCTATCTCGGGCATGTGTTCTGGGACACCGAGATCTACCTGCTGCCGTTCTACACGCTCACCTGGCCGGCGGCGGCGCGGGCGCTGCTGATGTATCGCCACGCCACCCTGCCGGCGGCGCGCGCGCGGGCGAAGGCGCATGGCTGGCGCGGGGCGATGTATGCCTGGGAATCCGCCGATACCGGGGCCGAGGCAACGCCGGAATCGATCCTGGGCGCGGGGGGCGTGCCGGTGCCCGTGCACACCGGCACCCGGGAACAGCACATCACCGCCGACATCGCCCACGCGGTGTGGAGCCATTGGCTGGCCACCGGCGACATCGGGTTCCTGGCCGAGGCGGGCGCCGAGATCCTGATCGAGACCGCGCGCTTCTGGGCCAGCCGCGCCGAGCCAGGCGCGGACGGTCGGCTGCACATCAACGGCGTGATCGGGCCGGACGAATACCACGAGCGCGTGGACGACAACGCCTTCACTAACGCCATGGCCGCCCGCAACCTGCGCTGCGCGGCACAGGCCGTGGCGGCGACGCGCGCGAGGCAACCTGCGGTGTGGGACCAGCTGCGTTCACGCCTCGGCTTCGACGATGCCGAGCCGGAGTCGTGGCATGCGGTGGCGGATGCGTTGCCGATCGGGCACGACCCCGCCACCGGCCTGGTGGAGCAGTTCCGTGGCTTCTTCGCGCTGCCGCGGGTGGATCTGCAAGGCACGCGCGGCGCGGAGGCGGCCGCCCTGTCGCGGCGGCGGGGGCAACCCACCCAGGTTTCCAAGCAGGCCGATGTGGTGGCGCTGCTGGCCGTGCTGCCGGACCTGTTCGACGTGGAGACGGTGCGCCGCAACTTCGCCTACTACGAGGCGCAGTGCACCCACGAAAGTTCGCTGAGCGCCGCACTGCACGCCGTGGTGGCCGCGCGGGTGGGCGAGACGGCGATGGCGCAGCGCTTCTTCCGCCAGGCCCATGCGCTGGACCTCGACGGACCCGTGGGTGCCAGCGCCGGCGGCGTGCACATCGCGGCCCAGGGCGGCGTCTGGCAGGCCGCCGTGCTTGGCTTCGCCGGCGTGACCTGGCAGGACGGCACGCTGCGCCTCGCCCCGCGCCTACCGGCGGAATGGGGCGTGATGGAGTTCTGCCTGCATTGGCACGGCAGCCGCCTTCGCGTGCGCCTCGATGCGGTCGGGCGCACCGCGGCACTGACGGTGGAGGAGGGGGCCGCCGTTCAACTGGAAGTACGCGGCGTTCCGGTCCTGGTGCCCGAAGGTGCGAGCGTTACCGTGAAGGTTTAGCCGCGCCCCTCGAACGGCATCTTGGTCGCCTTCACCACCACAAACAGCGCGTTCGCATCCGCATCCAGCGTCGCCATGTAGACGATCGTCTTGCCGACGTTGTCCACGCCCATGGTCGGCTCCACCCGCGTCGATCCATCCGGCTGCGGCACGCCGCGGGCCATGCGCGCGGTCATCGGCGTGGCCGCGTTGCCGATGTCGATCTGGCCGCAGGCGATGTCGAAGGCGCGCCCGTCCAGTGCGATCGCCTTGGTCAGCCCGGTGATGGCGTGCTTGGTGGAGGTGTAGGCGGCCGAGCCCGGACGCGGCGTGTGCGCGCTGATCGAGCCGTTGTTGATGATCCGCCCGCCCTGCGGCGACTGGTCGCGCATCATGCGGAAGGCGCGGTTGGCGATCAGGAAGCAGCCGTTGAGGTTCACCGCGACCACCTGCGTCCACTGCTCCCAGGTGAAGTCGCCGAAATTGGTGCTGGGCACGTTGCCGCCGGCGTTGTTGAACACGACGTCCAGCCGGCCGTACTTGGCCTTGATCGCATCGAACAGCGCGTCCACCTGCGCCGGCTGCGTCACGTCGGTCGGTACGCACAGCGTGCGCGCGCCCTGCGTTCCGGCCAGACCCGCCGTCTCCTTCAGCGCATCCTCGCGCCGCCCGGCCAGCACCACGTCGTAGCCCGCTTCCAGCAGCGCCAGCGTGGCCGACCGGCCGACGCCGCTGCCGGCCCCGGTCACCAATGCGATCTTGCTCATCCCCGTCTCCTCCGTCTCGGTGGCGCGGAGTGTGGCACGGAGGTTGACGACTGTCGCGTTTCGCGCTGCGCTCCGGGCGCAACACCCGGGACCCCTGCCATGAACGTCGCGCGCAACATCACGCTGGACGCGGCGCTACAGGAAGCCGACCCTGGAACTCTGGTCGCCGCCAGAGAGCAATTCGTCGCCTCGCGCCGGCACCTGCTCGGCTGACCGGCGCCCCGCCCCCGTCGGACACGCGCCCTGAGCCTCGGGGGGCGACGAGATTGCCGCGCCACCGGCTGATGGTGCCGCTGGTGGTGGCGTTCGCATTCTTCCTGGAGGGGCTGGACTCCACCATCATCGCCACCGCCATTCCCGCCATGGCCGCAGGCCTGGGCGAGACGCCGCTGCGCCTGAACCTGGCCCTCACCGCCTACCTGCTGTCGGCCGCCGTGTTCATCCCGGTCTCCGGCTGGGTGGCGGACCGCTTCGGCATGCGCCTGACCTTCACGGCCGCGGTCGGCATCTTCGGCCTCGGCTCCATGGCCAGCGGGCTGGCGCAGGACTTCACCATGCTGGTCGCTGCCCGTGCGGTGCAGGGCTTCGGCGGCGCGCTGATGGCCCCGGTCGGGCGACTGATCCTGTTGCGCAGCTTCCCGCGCAGCGAGTTCGCCACCGCCATCAGCTACATGAACATCCCCTCGGTGATCGGCCCGACGATGGGGCCGTTGATCGGCGGGCTGATCGCGGGCCATGCCTCCTGGCGCTGGATCTTCTTCGTCAACGTGCCGTTCTGCCTGCTGGGCATGGTGCTCGCCTGGCGCCACGTGAAGGAGGTGGACGCGGCCCCGCCGCAGCGCTTCGATCTGCCGGGCTTCCTGATGGTCGGCTTCGCGATGCTGGCGCTGCAAGCCGGGCTGTTCGGACTGGGCCAGGGCGTGCTGCCGGTCTGGGTCGACATCGCGCTGCTGGTGGCCGCCGGCGTGCTGATCGCCGCCTATGTGCGCTGGAGCCTTGCGCGACCGAACGCGGCGCTTGATTTCCGCCAGATGCGGGTGCGCAGCTTCCGCGTCGCACTGCTCTGGGGCGGGCTGACCCGCGTGGGCATGAACGCGGTGCCGTTCCTGCTGCCGCTGATGCTGCAACTCGGCTTCGGGCTGTCGCCGGTGGTGTCCGGCTCGCTCACCTTCGTCATGTCGCTCGGCACCATCCTGGCGCGCACCATCGCGGTGAAGCTGCTGCGCGCGCTGGGGTTCGACCGGCTGCTGCTGTGGAACACGCTGGCCAGCGCCGCGGCCGTGGCGGGCTTCGCGCTGCTGGACCAGACCACCTCGCACTGGCTGATCGCGGCGTGGGTGCTGGTGTTCGGCATGATCCGCAACATCCAGTTCAACACGCTGCAGACCCTCACCTATGCCGACATGCCGTCCGAGGGCCTGTCCAAGGCCACCAGCCTGGGCGGCGGCATCCAGCAACTGACGATGGGCGTCGGCGTCTCGGTGGCCGCCAGCCTGCTGGCCAGCGTCGCGGGCTCGGAAAGCGTTCTGCCGGCGGAGGATTTCCGCACCGTCTTCCTGCTCGCCGCCGTGATCCCGCTGCTCGGCCTGCCCGGCATCCGCACGCTGCGCGGCCACGACGGTGCCACGGTCAGCCTCCATGTCCGCCGGCCTACATCGTCGGAGTGATACCAACCGCCCGAAATGCCGACTCTTCCGGCATTTCGGGCGGTTGGTATCGCGCGCCGGGCTGGCCGGCGGCGGCGCGCAAAGCAAAGAGGCATACCGACCGCCGTCGACCGATTCTTCATC
>JANPIH010000157.1:0-2665 GCA_031424895.1 Rhodospirillales bacterium | reverse complement strand
GTCCGGCCAGCGAGTGGTGATGCCGGCGCCGATGGCATTGCCTGTCCATAGGTCGATGATGCGGGCAGCGTACGGGTCATTACGTACGGCCTCGTGGGCGCGGCGCGTGATGGTGGCCGACGCACTCGCCACTTCGCTGTTCGCGCTGCCGCCCGAGGCTGCCCAGGTGGACGCGCGTGCATCCTGGGCCGCGGCATAGCCGCGCAGGGCGCGCCAGGCGTCGCGGATGCGAGTGGGGATCATCGGTGCTGCTGCCGTCCTATTTCGCGATCAACCGCTTCACGACCTCGAGCACCGTGCCCTCTCCGAGCAGCAACAGGAGCACGATGGCGATCAGGACGAGCTCGATGCGCTTGAGGCGTGTCTCGGTCTGTTTCCAGCGTTCTGAGCACACCGCCTCGTGGACGGCGAGCTTCTGCGCAACGTCGTCCTCGGACATTGTGGGTCTCCAGTCAGTCATCCGGCGTCGCGGGTGAAGCGGGCAAAGGTCACGCAGGGACGGCGTACCGTCGGGTTCTCGGTGGCGTAGCCGGCGGCCAGCGCCTGGGCGATCTCGGCCAGCGAGCGGTATTCTACGGTGCGTCCCTCGAAGGTCACGCGCGTGGTGCCGCCCGTGTAGGCGTCGGCAAGACCGCGCCAGCGGTTGCCTACCGGCTGAGCGATCGCCCAGGCCAGTGCGTCGGGGTTCATCTGGCATCTCCGTTAGCGTAGCCAGCCGGAGCGAGCACCGAGCCAGTTGCGCGGTCGCATCGGCTGCGCGTTGCTGGGTGCCAGCGGGGCCGGCACTGCTTGCTTCTCAGCGGCGGGAAGCTGGTGCACCAGCACCGGAGCATCAGCCAGTTCCTCCCGCAACCGCTGCCAGAACCGCTCGCCATACCGGTCGGCGCCCAGCAGCCACAGCGCGGCGCGCGCCAGCACTGCGCAATCCAGCGCCTCATTGCGTTCCCGCAGCTTTGCCCATTCCTGCCGCGAGAAGCCGCGCCGGTCCTTCACCGTGCGCAACTGCTCGGCGACCAGTTGCTTGACCCACTCGACTTCGATCCCGTGCGGGAGATGCACCCAGCCGACCGGGAACTCCGCCATCTCCCCTCGCCCCAACCACAGCCGGCGATAGAGATCAGCCTTCCAGGTCGAGACCGATACCGTCCACAGCTTAAGACCGCGACGCAGCTTCTGGCCGTTGACCAGGGCGTCGACCAGCGTCGGCCCCTGCACCGGCTGCGCCCGGTTCCAGCCATCGACGCCCTTGGTCGGCGCAATCCGCGGATCCCGCAGATGCCGCAGATGGCCATAGACCGAAGCCGTGTCGCGACCGCCGGTATCGACGCAGACCTTGGCGATGCGCATCGCGCCGGTGCTGGTGCGCGGCCAATCTCGCGCCAGCAGCTTCGCCAGCTCCTCCCACGGTGCCCGCTCTCGCGGACTGCCGGGGATCACCACGTGGTCGACGAGCCAGGACGTATATCCCTCGGCCCAGCCCCACACGTCGACTTCGATCCGGTCATCCTGGACGTCGACGCCCGCGGTCAGCACCAGCGCGCCAGCCGGGACGGTGCCGATGGCAAAGTCCTCGCGCCGCTCGACCAGACGTTCCCAATCGGGCGCCTCGCCATGCTCCTGCCAGACCTCGCCGAGTACCGTGTTGCGGAAGGTCTTGAGGTCCTCAGGCTTGCCCTGTGCCGCCTCCCAGTCTCGGGCGATCTGCTCCCAGGACAGCCAGCCTACCGGCGAGTAGAGGGCCGAGATGTGGAAGCCGACCGTATTCGGATCCTGCGATGTGGCCGTCGCCCGCCATTCTCCGCCGGCCAGCATCGCCGTCTTGTGGTGCTCGCCGATCGGCGCGTCGCAGTCCTCGCAGTGATAGGCCACTGAGGTTGGATTGCCCTTCTCCCAGATCAGCCGCTCGAACCGAAGCCACTGCATGGCCTGGCAGTGCGGGCACGGCACGAAGAACCGTCGCTGGTCGCTCGCCTGATACTCCCGCTCGATCCGGCTGCGCCCGGCGATGGTCGGCGTCGAGACCAGATAGGCCTTGCGCCGCCAGCCAAAGGTCCTGGCACGCGCCTCGGCCAGTGCGATCGGATCGCCCTCGCCCTCGACGTCGCCGGGATAGGCGTCGACCTCGTCGAGGAACAGGAACCGCGCCGTCATCGAGCGCAGCCCCACCGCCGAATTGGCGCCTGTCAGCACCAGGATGCCGCCCGGGAACTCCTTGGACAGCATCGTGTTGCCGCTGTCGCGCGCCCTGGCCGGTGCTACCCGCTCCCTCAGCGCGGGCGTCTCCTCCAGCAGGGGATCAATCCTCTGCCGGCTGAAGCGCTTGGCCAGTTCCACGGTCGGCTGCACCGCCAGCACCGGGGCCGGCACGTGGTGCATGATGTAGCCCAACCAGCAATTGCCCCCCTCGCTGTTGTGTGTGGGGATCCAGCCGTTGCCGCAAAGATAGAGGTGGTTCGGAGAGTCGACTTCGATGCAGCGCACCGGCACGCTCGGCACAGGCTCGATGCTGACGATCCGGCGACGTCGGCTCTTGTATAGCCGCCCATGGACGATTGAGCGCATCCGCCCGACCTTGCGGGAGAGCCGGAACATCGGCTCCTCGCGATAGGCGGTCCACGAGACCCGCCAATACCCGAGGCAGGTCCGCTCCTTATCACCGAACATT
>JANPIH010000156.1:0-3216 GCA_031424895.1 Rhodospirillales bacterium | reverse complement strand
TTGCGCGCCATCATGCCCACCCCCCGCCGCCATAGCCGGCGACGAAAACGAGGAGCCGCCCGCAAACTTGCCGAGGCACCGCGGCGACGACAACTGCAATGGGCAAACCTCTTTGCAACTTAACTTCGCGCCTATGGGGCGTTGCCCCTGGACCCCACCAGGGGGCCGAGCCCCCTAGACCCTCACCAGACGCTTTGTCATCGAACGTGGCGAACAAAGTGTAACGAAGAACATGCTCACGCCGGCATCATCGTCGCATGATGATGCACCATCAGCCACCGCCCGCCCTGGCGCTGGAACACGTTCGTCGTCATCGCATCGAACGCCACGGCGCTACCGTCCGTGGCGCGGCGTCCGCGCACGTTCTCCAGCCCCACCACCATTGCCACATCCCCCATCAGGCGAACCGTCGGCTTCGGCATCGTCACCGACATTTCGCTGAACCGTGCGAAGGTATCGACCCATGATTTGCGAACCGCCGTCCAGCCCTGGACCGCATCGCGGTCGCGCGGATGCGCCGCGGTCACGCGGTCGTCCTGCATCCACATCGCCTCGACCGCGGCAAGGTCACGCCGGGACAGCGCGGCATCGAACGCAGCGTTTGCCGACACCACGTCGTCGGCTGCGGCCGCCGTGCCTGCGCCTGCCGCCTGCAGCGCCAGCAGCGAAACCCCCCCGAAAATGACAGTGCGCCTCATTTCTGTTCCTCTGTTTCTGGCACCCCAACGCTCCCAGGGCCAGACGGCCGGCGCAAGGTGGCGGAAGTTCAATTCATGGTAGAATCAGGACAACCGCCGACTGCGAGGTTCGCCATGCCAGACCCGATCATGGGCGTAGAATTTGCTCACCCGCGCCTCACTTCCCTCGGCCTTGAGGTCCTGGCGCTATCCGACCTGCGCCGCCGCGCCTCGCCCGAACATTTCCTGCGACCGCAGCGCCCGGCCTTCCACGTGCTGCTGCTCTTCCGCGCAGGCACCGGCTGGCACACGCTGGACTTCCAAACCCTCCCCTGCGTCCCCGGCACCCTCGTCCATTGCCGCCCCGGCCAGGTCCAGCAGTTCGACATACGCGTTGGCCTCGAAGCCACCGTCATCCTCTTCCGTCCAGACTTCCCCCTGCTCGAACCCGCTACATCCGAGCTGCTCTTGGTCGACCGTATTCTCTCCAACGGCGGCGCAACCTTCTCAGGCCCCGCGCTTGCCGCTTTGAGCGACGATTTCGAAACCCTCGCTCGCAGCCACGCCCGTGCCGACGCCTCACGTGCCAGCACCAGCATTCTCCAGCACCTGCTCCAGGCCCTCCTGCTCCGTCTCGCCGTCCTGCTCGAAGGCAACGAGCCGAACCCCCACGCCGGCACCCCCCAGCATCGCCTCTTCCGCCGCTTCCGCCAACTGGCCGAAGCCCGATTCACGGATGACTGGAGGGTGGCGGACTACGCCCGCGCCCTCGCACTATCGGAGAAAACACTCACTCGGATCTGCACTTCAATCAGCGGCAAGCCACCCGCTCGGTTCGTCGAAGCCCGCCTTCTACTGGAAGCGAAGCGGCTCCTGGTGCACAGCGACCTCTCAAGCGCTGCCGTCGCCATGCAACTAGGCTTCGACGAACCTACGAACTTCACCAAGTTCTTCCGCCGTCTGGCCGGCGTCACGCCCCTGGATTTCCGGAGATCCCAAAGAACCTTACCCGGTGGCGGCCAGAGCGCTTTTCACGGTCAGTAATGATACCGACACCCCGGCCACAATCCTCCCGCTTCCTCGCCCCCGTCTTCGCCGGCGACACGCTCTACCCCGCCCTCGAAGTCGACGAACTCACCCCCAACAGAACCACCGGCGTCATCGGCCTGCGCGCCACCGTCCACAACCAGCGCGGCGAATGCGTCCTCGAAGGCCGCCACCGCTACCTCTTGCGCAAGCGCCCCACCCCCTAGCCCCCCACCAAATCCCCCATTTCATACAACGGCCGGATCTCGATCTCGCTCGGCCCCGGCATCGGGTTCGGGCAGCGTTTCACCCACGCCACCGCCTCCGCCATGTCCGCCACCTCCCACAGCCAGAACCCCGCCACCAACTCCCCCACGACAGGGAACGGCCCGTCCACCACCCGCCGCCCCGCCCCGCTGAACGCCACCCGCTTCCCCGCCGAGGAGGGCTTCAGCCCATCCCCGAACCGCAGAATGCCCGCCGCCGCCAGCTGATCGTTGAACCGCCCCATCGCCGCCATCATCTCGCCCGACGGCAGCACCCCCGCCTCGCTGTCCACGGTCGCCTTCACCAGCACCATCACCCGCATCGCCCGTCCTCCGCTCCCATCCGTTCACCGCCGCCCCACCACCCTTGCGGCCACGATCAGCGCCAGCCCCGCCGCGATCAGCCCATAGGTCAGCGGGTCCCATCGGATCGCCTCCATGAACGCCGCCGCCGCATTCATGAACATTTCCGGCAGCCACAGCACCCAGCCCCAGCCGAACGTGTGCGCCGCCAGACCCAGCAGCAGCAGCGCGACCCCCAACCCCTGCAACCGTCGCGCCATCGTCGCATTCCCTGATCCCAGGCGACCACAACGCCCCACCCCCACCCGAGGCTCCCCGCCACCCGATGCGCAACAAATTCTGGAAAAAAATCCTTGCAGCCATCCGCCGCCGCTGATACAAACAAACCATGAACATCATGTCGAACACCCCAGCACGAAGGACCCCCGCTCTCGCGGCAGGGGAACCTGCGTCCGGAATCGACTCGTTCGTCGCGGCCCTCCTCGCCCTCATCGCCACCCTGCTCGGCGCCGGCCGCACCCGCCCGAACATCGCCACTTCCGCGCTCGCCCACATCCTGGCCGCCCGGCTGCACGCCCTGTTCTCGCGCACCCGCCCTCATTCCGTCGCGGCCGCGCACCGGCGCCTCCGCGCGCTCCGCACCGCCCGGCTTGTCCCCGCACCCGCCCGCCCGCGCCACCCAGCCGCCAGGCGCCCCGCTGCAATCCGCCGCGCCGTCCTGCGCCTGCGTCTCCTGCGCCGCGGTCGCTTGCGCCCCCTCCCCCAATTCCCGCCCCTCATCCGCTGGCTCGGCCTCTTCCAAATCACCGCTACGCGCCACCAGCACTCCTACGCGCAGCCTTCAACAAAAAATCGCCCCCCCCCCCCCCCCACCGGGGCCCGGGCCAGGGGGGGCACCGGATAACAATAAAGGAACCGGGGGGGGAGGCCCCGGCCCTCACCCC
>JANPIH010000155.1:0-16777 GCA_031424895.1 Rhodospirillales bacterium | reverse complement strand
TTGCGCGCCATCATGCCCACCCCCCGCCGCCATAGCCGGCGACGAAAACGAGGAGCCGCCCGCAAACTTGCCGAGGCACCGCGGCGACGACAACTGCAATGGGCAAACCTCTTTGCAACTTAACTTCGCGCCTATGGGGCTCTGCCCCTGCACCCCGCTGGGGCCGGCGGCCCCAGACCCCAGAACTTCTGCTTTTTCGCCCTGCTGTGATGCGCGCCTGCATGGAGGCGAAACCTACCCGCCTAGTATCGGATGTTCGACAAATCGATCTCTGCACAAGTAAAGAATTGGGCACACCGGCTTCGGCCGAGGGCAGCGACACGGCTACGACGAGCGGCAATTCGGACCGTTCGAACACAACGGCTGCCGCATTAACTGGAATATTGAGTACTACGACCAGAGCATGGAGCGTGGCAGTGAGAACGGCCGCACGACCAGCTGGCCTTCTCCCGCTGCACTTCCTGATGACATCTGCGCAACATGCAACTCAGATCAATCTTTGCACAGCCCTTTTGGGTGCCAATGATGTACAAGGGTAGTCGCCGGCTTCGATGAATCGTGCAGGATTAGAACGAGTGCGCGGCGTTGTACGGTGCCTGTGGCCGTAAGGTGCATGGGCGGACCGCCAGGTACAATCACATGGTCGCCTCCAGCCCTGCCGATTTGCTTGCCCTCCGGCGTTTCCAGACAGGTCTCTCCCGACAGGGTATACCAAGCTTCTGGACCGGAATGAACATGCGTTGGCGCCGTCATCCCCGGATTGAAGACCGCTTCCATGAGCATTGCTGAATAGCTTATGCCCGCGACCACCGGAAGCGGACCGATCTCAGCAATACGTTCCCCCGAGGTAGGTCGCCAACCCGCGTCTTCGATCGAAAGCAGCCAGACTTTGCCTAACGATTGCAGCACTGTCCCTCGTGGTCCCTTGGCGCGTTCGGCCTCGGCGCGAGTGGCATAGGTGTCTAGGTGCCAAAATATTTGCGATGTGTTTATGACACCGACTGGCTCATCGCTCAAGATCCAGCACCCGACCTCACCGGTTCGCTCGGCAACTGGCTTACAGGCGCGTTCTGCAATAGGTTGCGGCGCAGCCGGGCGACCTATCAGGAGCGTTACGACCACGCAGACCCCTGCGGAGATCAACCTACGATATCCGATCATCACCGACACCCTTTCCTTTGCGACGGCAGATTCAGACGCTTCCTCGCTTTTACCTCAGGTTTCGGAACCGACAATCAATAATTTTCGTTCAATCATAAGGGCTGCATAACTCAAGGACTATACAGCGGGAGAGGCGTAGGTGGGCCGCTTGGTCAGGGCCAGACCGACACCTAGGAGCCTGTCCATGTATGCGGTGACGCGAGCGACGCACGCAACATAAATTCGTAGACGGGCCACGGATGATTCTATTCGGGATCAATCAACTATCCTGGAGCAAGACTATGTCGCTTTTCGTTTCGCCTATGATTACTCAGACAGACTCCTAGCGCCATCATCGCGCGGAAGACCGGGACGAGTTGCCAAGGCGGCTCCTCGCCCCTCAAACCCCACATACCGAACAAACCCCTCATTCGGCTCCCGACCCGCCCGAACCCCCTACACCGGAAACGCCTCGTCCGGATACCCGAGCGCGACGCACCTCATGATCACCCCGCCATCGAGAATCCCCACCTCCCCACGCACGATCTCGAACCGCAAAATCCCCTGCCCATTCACCACCGTCCCCACGCCCCCGGTCCCACGCCGCCAGGCAAATCCCGCAGCACAGCGCGTCCGGGTCGAAATGCACCACCGCCCCGGGGTCCATCTCCCGGCCATAGGTTAGCAGCATCGAGAACGGCGCATCGAACGGCCAGAACCCGCAACCCCACGCCTCTCGGCCGTCCTGGCCGCCTTCGTCCTTCACCACCCCAACTCCGTACGTAGAAAAACACCCCACCGCCCCCTTCCATTATCTAACACAAACAGTTAGATTAACTCCCATGACCCTCCTCGAACGCTTCACCAGCATCGTCACGATGCTGCGCGCCGCCATCGGCACGCATCTCACCCGGCAACTGAATCCGCCCCAGCCCGTCTGGTTGGGAACCCGCGTCTTCTTCCCGGCCGTCCCGCCCCAGAAGCGTCCCCCGCTCCCCGAGTCCGTCTGGACCCTGCTGTGGCTGCGCCTCGCCCGCCAGCTCGCCCGCTTCGAGGCCCTGCACCACCGCTGGCGCACCAACACCCTCCCCCCGCCCCGCACGCCGCGCACAAGCGACACACGCCGCCAGGCCCCGAAGCCCCAGCTCCGTCTCCCGCACGCCTTCGCCTGGGCCATCCTTCGCATCCCGGAGGCCGGCCCCGCTGCGGGCTTCCTGCTGGACCTCCTGCACAACGAGCCCGACACGCGCCGCTTCGTCGCCGAAGTCCCCCGCGCCGCCCGCCTGCTGCGCCCGCTTTGCCAGGCCCTCGGCCAGCGCCCGCCGGACTGGCTCGCGCTCCCGCCCCGCCCCCGCAAGCCGCGCGCGCCGAAGCCCCGCCCCGAACGCCCCTGGCGCCTCACCGACCCCCGCCTCGGCCTCCCGCCCAACGTCATCGCCGCCGCGCGGGCCGCGAAAAAACAGGGCAGGGACTGACCATACCAACCCACGCCCTAAACGTTACGTAATAGCAATAAAAATCCCCTTGGTGCCAATCCCCCGGCACCCCGCTAAACTCAGCCGCGAACCCGCGCCCGGAGAACCCGAACCATGACCGAAGCCTGCATCGTCGGCTGGGCCCACACCCCGTTCGGCAAGCTCGAAGACCCCGACGTCGAATCCCTCATCGCCCGCGTCGCCCGCACCGCCATCGACGACGCCGGCATCGCCCCCTCCGAGATCGACGCCGTCTTCGTCTCCCTCTTTAACAACGGCTTCTCCAAGCAGGACTTCCCCAGCTCCCTGGTGCTGAACTCGGTCCCCGAACTCCGCTTCACCCAGGCCACCCGCTTCGAGAACGCCTGCGCCTCCGGCTCCGCCGCAATCCACGGCGCCCGCGACTTCCTCGCAGCCCGCCGCGGCCGCTTCGCCCTGGTCATCGGCGCCGAGAAAATGACCTCGACCCCCGGCCCCCAGGTCGGCGACAACCTGCTCAGCGCCGCCTACCGCAAGGAGGAAGGCGACATCCCCGCCGGTTTCGCCGGCGTGTTCGGTAAAATCGCCGAATCCTACTTCCAGAAATACGGCGACCAGTCCGACGCCCTGGCCACCATCGCCGCCAAGAACCACAAGAACGGCGTCGACAACGAATACGCCCAGATGCGCCGCGACCTCGGCTACGCCTTCTGCCGCACCGTCAGCGAAAAGAACCCCTACGTCGCCCCGCCCCTGAAACGCACCGACTGCTCCATGGTCAGCGACGGCGCCGCCGCCCTCATCCTCACCGACGAAGCCACTGCCAAAGCCATGAACAAGGCCGTCCGCTTCAAGGCCGCCATCCAAGTCAACGACTTCCTCCCCCTCTCCCGCCGCGACCCGACAGCGTTCGAAGGCGCCGCCCACGCCTTCCACCGCGCCATGGCCCAAGCCGGCGTCACGCTGGCCGAAATCGACTTCGCCGAAGTCCACGACTGCTTCACCATCGCCGAACTCCTCGTCGTCGAAGCCATGGGCCTCGCCGCACCGGGGCAGGGCGCCCGCCCCATCCTCGACGGCCTCACGCAAAAGTCCGGCAAACTCCCGATCAACGTCTCCGGCGGCCTGAAGGCCAAGGGCCACCCGATCGGCGCCACCGGCGTCTCCATGCACGCCATCGCCGCCATGCAACTCACCGGCACCGCCGGCGCCATGCAACTCCCGAAAGCCGACCGCGGCCTCGTCTTCAACATGGGCGGCGCCGCCGTCGCGAACTACGTCTCCATCCTCGAACCACTCAAGTAGCTACAAAACCAGCCCCGCCGCCCGCTCCCCACTGAGGAACGCCCCGCCCACCGTCCCCGCCAACCCATCGGTGCACACCGCCTCCCCCGCGAACACCAATCGCCCGCCGCCCACCGGCGTGCCCAGCACCGCCCGCGCGCCAGACTGGCCAGGCAGCGCATAGGTATAGGCTCCAAGATGCAGCGGATCGGTCCCCCAACCCGAAACCGTCACCGCCCCGATCTTCGCCACCGCGCCCGCCCCCAGCGCGCGCTCCAACTGCTGCCGCGCAAACGCCTTGGTCGCCCCCTCGCCCCCCCTGGCGAGGTCCCAGGCAACCGGCCCACCGACGAACCCGGCGATGTGCCCCGCCCCCTCCGGCCAGGCATGGAACGACATCACCGGCTCCAGCGACCGCCTCAGACGACGCCGCACCACGGTGCCCGGCTCAAGCCCCAGCCGATCGCCATCCGGCACCTGCAACGCCACCTTGGTCAAAAGCCCCATGGGCAACCCAGCAATCGCCTCCTGGTGGCCAACCGGCAACGGCGGATCAAACCCGATCCCCCCGGCCGCCAGCACGCCGACCGACACCGTCACGATACAACCACCCGCCCGCACCGTCCCCTGCGGCGTCTCGACCGCCACCCCCTTCCCGCCCCATGCAACGCGGGTGGCCTGGCGGCCATAGGCGATGCCCCCGGTGCGCGGCGGCAACCGCCGCGCGATCATGGCGCCCACTCCGCCATGCACCCAAAGGTTGCGGCCCCCAAGGTCGTTGGCCGACCAGTCACGCACCGAAAACCGCCGCGGATCGGCCGCCGCGATCTGCGCCGCCTCCCACGTCTCGATCGTCGCCATCCACGGATCGTCGCGCAGCCCGGCAATGGCATCGGACAGGCTGGTGTCCGGATCGACGGCGGCACGCGCATGACACGTCTCGTCGAACGCCGCGGCGGCACGCCAATACCCCGCCTCCTCCTCCGCGGTGGCCACCCGGCCATCGACCTGCAAAATACGGCGGCGGGCAACGTCGGAATCAGTCAGCCGCTCGCCCGCCGCCTCGGCAATGGCGGTCAGCGGATTGCGGTCGGCATCGTGCAGCCAGGTGGCACCAAGGTCGAACGCATGGTCGCCCACCGCCACGGTGCGCGCCCGGCCCCCAGGACGGTCGGCGGCCTCCAGCACCACGCAGGACCGGCCAGCTTCGCGCAACGCAGCTGCAGCAGCCAGACCGGCCACGCCAGCGCCTATGATGATGATGTCGGGAGGGCTCATGGGCAGAGTTTAGAATAAGTGGGAAGGGAGGAGAAGGAAGAATCTTCTTTTTGTGAACAAAAAGAAGCAAAATAACTTCGTTCCATTGCCAATGACGTCGCCTCGCCTCGTTCCTTCAAGGCCGCGTGATAATTGCCCTGTGGCTACCCCCGCCAATGGAAAAAGTTTTTTTGCTTCTTTTTGTTCACAAAAAGAAGGCGCTTATCTTGGGATCACGCGCGCTGCGTGGAGGTGCTGGCGCGGCTGGGCTGAATCGGGCCACCATCGCGATAACGAATCCGAGGAGACGGACGATGTGGGAAGAAAGTTCACGATACCCGGACCCGCGGGTGGTGGCGATGGACCCGAGCTTCAACCGCTTTCGCGTGCTCGGCTCGGTGGAACGCCTCTACACCGGCTGCCGTTGGGCCGAAGGGCCGGTCTGGTTCGGCGACCAGCGGGCGGTGTTCTGGAGCGACATCCCCAACAACCGCATCCTGCGCTGGGACGAGGCGAGCGGGCAGACCACCACCTTCCGCCAGCCCAGCAACAACGCCAACGGCAACACGCGCGACCGCCAGGGACGACTGATCACCTGCGAGCACGACGCCCGCCGCGTGACCCGCACGGAGTACGACGGCTCGATCACCGTGCTGGCCGACAGTTACCAGGGCAAGAAGCTGAACTCGCCCAACGACGTGGTGGTGGCGAGCGACGGCAGCATCTGGTTCACCGACCCCCCATTCGGCATCCTCGGCTACTACGAGGGCCACAAGGAGGACAGCGAGATCAAGCCGGCGATCTGGCGCATCGACGGCCAGACCGGCGAACTGGCGATGATGGCGGACGACACCCCCGGCCCGAACGGTCTGGCCTTCTCGCCCGATGAGTCGATCCTCTACGTGGTCGCCAGCCGCGCCGATCCGCGCGAGATTCGCGCCTACGATGTCGTCGGTGGCAACAAGCTCGCCAACGGCCGGGTGTTCATCAACGCCGCCGGTGGCTCGCCGGACGGGTTCCGCGTCGACATCGAAGGCAACCTCTGGTGCGGCTGGGGCATGGGCACCGACGAGCTGGACGGGGTACGGGTGTTCAACAAGGCCGGCGCACCGATCGGGCATATCCGGCTGCCGGAACGCTGCGCCAATCTGTGCTTCGGCGGGCGCCACCGCAACCGGCTGTTCATGACGGCGAGCCATTCGCTCTATTCGCTCTACGTCAACACACAGGGCGTGGCGGGGGGATAAGCAAGAATCTTCTTTTTCTGAAGAAAAAGAAGTAAAAAGATTTTTGTCCACTTATGGCGCCACCACCCCGCCTTTCCAGCCGCCAACGTTGCCAATGAATAGAGTTTTTTTGCTTCTTTTTGTTCACAAAAAGAAGTGCTTCTTTCGGAGACCTGCCTGATGTTCCAGAAACTCCAAACCTTCTGCGACCTGCCGCACGGCCTGCCCGGACCCGGCACGAAGGCGGCGGTGCTGGGCGTGCCCTATGATTGCGGCATCCATCCTTGGCGGGTGGGCTCGCGCGAGGCGCCGGTTGCGGTGCGCAAGGCATCGCGCCACCTGCGCGCGTTCCATGTCAGCCAGGGCGATTTCAACGTGCTTGACCGGCTGGGCGCCGTCGATTGCGGCGATATCGACCTGTTGCCCGGCCGGCCGATCCAGGCGTTTCCGGCGATCGAGGCGGCGGCCGGCGCGGTGCTGGATGCCGGCGCGGTGCCGGTGGCGATCTGCGGCGACGGCTCCGGCTCTCTGCCGCTGATGCGCGCCGCCGGCAAGCGCCATCCGGGCATGGTGGCACTGCATATCGACAGCCACACCGATGCCTATGAACTGCCCGACGCCGATCCGCTCGACCCCTCCACCCAGTTCACCCATGCGGCGACCGAGGGGGTGATCGATGTGGGGCGCTCCTGGCATGTGGGGATCAGGGGGTTCACCTCGGTGCCGGGCATCGTGGCAAGGGCGCGGGCGATGGGGTTCGGGGTGGTGACCACCGAGGACCTGCTGCGCCGCGGCTTTGCGCAGACCATGGCCGAGTTCCGCGACAACGTCGGCGCACGGCCGGTATATCTGTGCTGGGACATGGACATCTTCGACCCCAGCGTCGCGCCCGGGGTGTGCACGCCGACCTGGGGCGGGCTGAGTGCGCGCGAGGGGATCGAGCTGATCCGGGCGTGCAGCGGGCTGAACATCGTGGCGATTGACTTCAACACCGTCAGCCCGCCGCAGGATGTGGGCGAGCAGGCGGCGCATCTGTGTGCGCACATGGTGATGGAGGCGATGCTGCTGATGTGCCGGCAGTTTGGGCTGGCGGAGGACGCCGTCAGATGAGTTGCTTGAAGCGGAGATAGGCGACCACGCCGGCGGTGAGAACGACCGTCAACACGATAAGGCCGATCCAGACGCTCCACCAGGCGCCGCGGCCGGTGGCGCGGGCCTGGGCGCGCGGGGCCTCGCGGCGTTCCGCTGCTTCCACGTAGTCCGCCAGGGTGGGTTTGCGCCGTTTTGCCATCAGGTCTCGCTGCAGGGAGGCACCGCTCCCTGACTGTTGAAGCGTATTATCATATGCGGTGTGCAGGGCAACACGGCCTAGGATACCGAATGCAAACTGCGTATCCGGAACGAGAGTATTCGGTCAGGCGGGCACGCCCGGCCGGCTGCTGGCGACAGCGGCCAGGAGGTGCGCGCGCGTCGCGGGTTTGGTCAGGTGGGCGTCCATGCCGGCGGCGCGGCAGCGTGCGCCGACCTCCGCCCCGGCATCGGCGGTAAGGCCGAGGATGCGCAGGCGGCGGGGCGGGCCGTCGGTGTCGCCCAGTTCGTCGGCGCGAATGGCGCGTGTGGCCTGCAGCCCGTCCATACCGGGCATCTGCACGTCCATCAGCAGCAGGTCGTAGGCAAAGCGGCGGACCATGGAGACGGCCTGGGCGCCATCTGCCACCACATCCACCCGGGCGCCGGCGCGCTGGAGAATGGCGCGGGTGACCAGCTGGTTGGTGGCGTTGTCGTCGGCGACCAGCACGCGCAGGCCCTGCAGGACCGGCGCGTCGGCGGGGGAGTCGGCGGGGGCGGGCAGCGCGGCCTCGGGCGCGGAGCCGTCGCGCGGGGGCAGGGCGGCGAGCAGGGCGACCGCGCTGCGCAGGCGGGTGGCGAGCACCGGCTTGAGCAGTTGGGCGTCGAACAGGCCGAGCGCTTCGCGGGCTTCGCCGCCCTGGCCGGAGGCGCAGAGCAGCAGGCGGGGCTGCAGGCCGGGGCCGGACAGGGCATCGTGGCGGCGGACGGCGCGGGCGAATACGATGCCGTCCATCACCGGCATGACGCGGTCGACCAGCACGAGGTCGTAGGGCCGGCCTTCGCTTGCCGCCTGGCGCAGCATGGTCAGGGCCGCGACCCCGTCCTCCGCGGTGTCGGCGCCGGGGCCCTGCTGGCCGGTGCCGCCGAGGGCTGCGAGCTGACGGACCATGATCTCGCGGTTCATCGGCAGGTCGTCGACCACCAGGCAGCGGCGGCCGCGCAAGGGGGTGGGGTCGGTGTCCGGCATGCCGTGGTGCGGGCGCATCACGAGGGTGTACTGGAACTCGCTGCCGCCGCCGGGCCGCGAGGCGGCAGCAATGCTGCCGCCCATCGCCTGGACCAGCTGGCGACAGATCGCCAGGCCCAGGCCGGTGCCGCCGAAGCGACGGGCGGTGGTGGCGTTGGCCTGGCTGAAGCGCTCGAACAGCGCCGGCAGGCGGGAGGGGTCGAGGCCGATGCCCGTGTCCGCGACGGTGCAGGTGACCAGCAGGGTGCCGTCGGGGCGGGGGGTGGCGTCCAGCCCGATCTCGACCCAGCCGCGCTCGGTGAACTTGACCGCGTTGCCGACGATGTTGAGCAGGATCTGGCGGAAGCGGCCGGGGTCGCCCACGACGGCCACGGGCAGGGTGTCACCGAGGCGGCAGACCAACTCCACGCCCTTGACCGCGGCGGCAGGCGCGAACAGCTCGGTGACGGTGGCGACCTCCTCCTCCAGGATGAAGGGGACCGATTCCAGTTCGAAGGCGCCGGCCTCGATCTTGGAGAAGTCGAGGATGTCGTTCAGCACGCTGAGAAGGTGTTCGGCGGAACTTTGGATGGTGCGGGTGTAGCGGGACTGTTCAGGGTCGAGCCGGGTTTCCATCAGCAGCCCGGCCATGCCGATGACGCCGTTCATCGGGGTGCGGATTTCGTGGCTCATGGCGGCCAGGAAGTCCTGCTTGGCATGGCCGCTGGCCACCGCCCGGCGTTCGCTGCGGCTGAGCGTGTCGCGCTGGCGCCACAGCATGTCGGCCTGGCGGAACAATAGCCACAGCGCGCCGAACACGACGAGGCAGACGGCGACGAAGCTGGCGGCGAGGACCAGGACCTCGACCTGCCATCCGGCCAAGGCGACGTTCGCCGGTTGGCTGGCAACGACGACGAGGGGGAAGCGGGCGGCGGCGACGAAGCTGGCGACGACATTGCGCGCCGCCGGGTCGTGCATGTCCTGCCTGCCCTGCCAGGTGCCGGTGCCGATGGCAGGGAGGAAATGGGCGAAGACCGGGCTGTCGGCGTCGCGCCGGCCGATGGCGGCGGCGGGTTGGTCGGTGGCGACCAGCAGGGTGCCGTCGGGCGCGTAGAGGCGCAGTGCGGTGCCGAAGATCCGGGCGCTGTGGCGCAGCAGGCCGGCGAGGTGCTCGGCGTCGAGCAAGGCCACGACGGCACCTTCGGGCGTGCCGTCGTGGCCGGCGATGGCGCGGCCGAGGGGCAGTGCCCAAAGCGCCTGATGGTGCGCAAGGTGCGCCGCGCCTGTGGCGTCGTCGATGCGCAGCGGGGTGCCGAGCACGATGGGGGCCGGGACCGCCGCGCGGGCGGCGTCGTGCAGCAGCGGCAGCCAGGGTTGGCCGTGGAGAAAGCCGGGGGCAAAGGCCTGGCTGGTGGCGTGGGTGACGGTAAAGGTCTCATCCAGGAAGAACACGGCGCGCAGTTGCGGCAGGTCGCGCAGGCGCAGGCGAAGGGTTTCGATGGGCGGCGGGGGGCCGCGCCGGGGGGCGGCGAGGTCGAACAGCAGGGAGTCGGCGGCCTGGGTCAGGCGGCCAAGCTCGGCCGAGATGGCCTGGGCGGCGTGCAGCGTGGTGGCCTGCGCCCGCTCCTCGGCGCGGCGGTGGCCGTCGCGCATCAGGCCGAGGAACAGGCCGACGAGGGTGAGCATGGCGATGGTGGCACCCACGCCGAACAGGCCGGTGGGCGACATGGCGCGGGCGCGCGCCCGGCTGCCGGCCGGGCGGTGCGCAGCGGAATGGCTGCCCACGTTGTTCAGGTGGGGGTCGTGGTGCCTGCGGTCGGGCATGGACCCGGTCGTCGCCTCCCGTTCCTGCCCGGCCTCGTGTTCCGGCGACCCGCGGGCAGGGCGGGCGGCCGGACCGATGGACGGCAGTGGCGCCGCGCCCCGTGCTTACGCATCGCCTGGGACCATGGCGTGGCCTCGGGGCGGGGCGATGCTCGCGACGTCGGGCAATGCCCTGATCATCCGTGCATGTCCATCCCACACGCGGGGTTACATGACCGTTACCGAATGGCGACGCCGTCACCTGGGCTACGCGGGCACCTGAGCGAAGCTGGCACCTGGGCGACGGCGCTTCTTCCAGCGGTGCGGATGCTCTACAGCAGGGTGATGCGGTCGCTGCGGTCCCGGTTGGTGGTGGCGTGGGTGCTGTCCCTGGCGGCGGCGCTGACGGTGGGCGCCGTGCTGGTGCAGCTGTATCGGCTGTCGAGCGATGCGCAGAGCGGGTTGAGCGAGGCGGTGCTGGAGCAGGGCTGCGCCGAGATCGCCGGAACCTACGGGTTCTTCGTGGCCGGCTGGGCCGGGCCGCGGCGGGATGGCGAATTGGAAGGGTTCCGGCGCGACCTGGAAGGCGTGGTCGGCATGGCGCTGGCCGGGCGGCGCGGGCTGGAGGCCGGGATCTGGCAGGCGGGCGAGGGCGGGGATGCGGCTTCCGGCATGATGCTGGCGGGCGATCCGGGCGTGCTGCGCCCTGCGCTGGCCGCGGCGGCTTCGACGGCGCTGCGCGAGGATGCGGCGGTGGATTTCACCGGGCCGGAGGGGCGGCTGGGGCTCGCCTGTCCGCTGGGCGGGCCGGTGGCGGGGCTGGTGGCGTGGGTGGCGCATCGCACGGCCGGGGCGCCGGGGCTGCGCGAGCTGCAACTAGGCGGGGGCGTGCTGCTGGCGCTGGTGCTGCTGCTGGCGGCGTGGCTGTCGCTGGGTCTGGTGGCGTGGCAACGGCGCATCCGGCGGATCGAGGCGGTGCTGGCCGGGCATGAGGGAGCGGGGCATGAGGGCGCGGCGCATGAGGGCGGGCTGCTGCCGCATGTGCCTGCCACCGGGGAGCGGGAGCTCGACCGCGTGGTGGCGGCGCTGAACGCGGCCGGGGCACGGCTGGCGGCCGCGCAGGCCCGTTCGGCGGCATTGGCGGAACAGGTGGCGGCGGGGGAGCGGCTCGCCGCACTCGGGCGGGTGGCGGCCGGCGTGGCGCACGAGATCCGCAACCCGATCGCCGCGATGCGGCTGCGCGCCGAGAACGCCCTGGCCGGCGATCCCGCCCGGCGCGGGGCGGCGCTGGAGGCGATTCTGGCGCAGGTGGCGCGGCTGGACCGGCTGTCGGGCGAGTTGCTGGCAATGACGCAGCGCCGTGTGCCGGAGCCGGCGGCGGTGGCGGTGGACGGGCTGCTGCGCGAGGTCGTGGCGGACCAGCCTGCCGTGGGCGTGGCGCTGGTGGTGGATGCGCCGGCGCTGTGCGCGATGCTGGATGCGGGGCTGGTCCGGCGGGCTCTGGATGCGCTGCTGGACAATGCGCTGCGTCATACGCCGATCGGCGGGACGGTGACGCTGTCGGGGCGGGGGGAAGGGGACGTGCTGCGGATCGCGGTTGCCGATACCGGGCCGGGGGTGGCGGGCGCATTGCGCGCCTGGCTGTTCGAACCCTTCGTGTCCGGGCGGCCGGAGGGGACGGGGCTGGGGCTGGCGATCGCGCGGGAGCTGGCGGACGCGATGGGCGGGCGTCTGTTCCTGGACGATACCGCGGTGGGCGCCACCTTCGTGCTGGAGGTGCCATGGCGCGCGTGCTGATCGTCGATGACGACGCCGCCCTGCGCGAGGGGATCGCCGAGGCGCTGGCCGACCTGGGCCATGTCGCGGAACAGGCTTCGGATGGGGCGGCCGGGCTGGCGCGCCTGGCGCGCGGCGGGATCGACGCGGTGCTGCTGGACCTGCGCATGCCGGGGATGGACGGGCTGGCGGTGCTGAAGGCCTTGCGCGAGCGGGGCGACCAAGGGGAGGCGATGCCGCCGGTCGCGGTGCTGACGGCGGTGCCGACGGCGGGCAACACAATCGAGGCGATGCGGCTGGGGGCGGTGGATCACCTCGCCAAGCCGATTGGGCGCGAGGCGCTGGGGGCACTTGTGGCGCGGATGGTGCCGGACACGGGCGCGGCCCTGGCGCCGGTGGAGGCCGATGAGTCCGATGCGCTGATCGGTGCCGCACCGGCGATGCGCGAGGTGCAGAAATCCGTCGGAATGCTGGCCGACAGCGACGCCACCGTGCTGATCACCGGGGAGACCGGCACCGGCAAGGAGGTGGTGGCCCGCGCGATCCACCGGCACGGCCGGCGGGCGGCAATGCCGTTCGTGGCGGTGAACTGTGCGGCGATCCCGGCCGGGCTGCTGGAAAGCCAGTTGTTCGGGCATGTGCGCGGCGCCTTCACCGGGGCGGTTGCCGACGCCACCGGCAGCATCCGGGCGGCGCACAAGGGCACGCTGTTCCTGGACGAGATCGGCGACATGGACCTGGCGATGCAGGCCAAGCTGCTGCGCGTGCTGCAGGAACGGGTGGTGGTGCCGGTGGGCGGCAAGCCGGTTTCGGTTGATGTGCGGGTGCAGGCGGCGACGCACCGGGACCTGGCGGCGATGGTGAAGGCGGGCACGTTCCGCGAGGATTTGTTCTGGCGGCTGGGCGTGGTGCCGGTGCACCTGCCGCCGTTGCGCGAACGGCTGGGGGATATCGTGCCGCTGGCTGAGCATTTCCTGGCGCCTTCCGGCCGGCATCTCTCGGCCGAGGTGGCGGCGCGGCTGCTGCGGCATCGCTGGCCGGGCAATGTGCGCGAGCTGCGCAACGCGATGGAGCGGGTGGCCGCACTGGGGCGGCGGCCGGTGGTTGCGGAGGCGGAGCTGGAGTTCCTGGGTGCGGCGGCCGCGTCGGCCCCGGCCGAGGACCTGCTGGCCGGCACCCTGCCGGAAGCGGTGGCGCGGCTGGAGGCGGCGATGATCCGGCGCGCGTTGGCGGCCAGCGGCGGCAACCGGGCGGAAGCGGCGCGGCGGCTGGGGGTGCATCGGCAGCTGCTGTACGAAAAGCTCCGGCAGCATGGGATCGAGGTGTCGGGAAACCGGACGGAGGCTGTCGGGAAGGAGGACGGGTAAGGCGAGTGGTTGCCGGACGGAATGGCTCGAAATCAGTGTATTGATCGGTGGCATGGAGCTTGCGTTGAGGGGAGCAGGGCCGCTTGTGGCCTCGATGATGGAGACGACATGATGACCCGCAAGACGGTTCTGATGCTGGCCACCGCACTGGTTCTGGGCACGGGCGCCCTGGGCGGCACCGGGCTGGCAGTCGCGCAGCCTGGTCCGCGCGGCGGCGCTGCCGCGGCCGGGCCGGTCTATGACCCGGCGCAGCTGCCTTCTTTCAAGGGCAAGGTGGCGCAGTATTCGCTGACGCCGCGCGGCGAGGTCGACGGGCTGATCCTGGCCGACGGGACGGAGGTGCATGTGCCGCCGTTCATGTCGACCCAGCTGGTGTTCGCGGTGAAGCCGGGTGATGCGGTGACGATCCATGGGCTGAAGGCGCGCGAACTGCCGATGGTGGCGGCGCGGTCGGTGACCAACGATGCCAGCGGGGTGACCGTGCTGGTGATGCCGCCCCAGGGGAGCGGGATGGGTGGGCGCATGGGCGGGCATATGGGCGGGCACATGGGCGGCGCGGCGCTGGAGGCCGAGGGCAAGGTGGCCTCGATGCTTCACACGCCGCGCGGCGAGGCCAATGGCGTGCGGCTGGAGGACGGCACGATCGTGCGGATACCCCCGGGCGAGGCCAAGCGCCTGGCCGAGACGCTGGCAGTCGGCAAGAGCGTGGCGGTGCGCGGTGCGGGCTATGCCGGGCCGCTGGGCCGGGTGATCGCCGCCCGGCAGATCGGCGAGACGAAGGAGACATTAAAGGACGTTGCCGGGCCGCGGGCTGGTGACCGGCAGTGGCGCGAGCAACGCATGATGCGCCAAGGCGGGCATGACGGGCATGGCCAGGAAGAGCATCGTCGCGGCGAGCATGGTCGCGGCGGGCACGGCCAGAGTGGGTATGGTCAGGGCCGCGGCACTGGGGCGCCCGGCTAAGCGGCCGGAACAACCGGGACGCACAGGGAAAGGGGGCCGAGAGGCCCCCTTCTTTGTGTCAGTTGAAGCCCATGAAATGCGGCATCGCCGAGATCGGCGGGGCGGCCTTCAGCCCTGCGATGTCCGGCACCGGGCGGCGGGTGCGCGGGTCGGCGGCGAGCATCTCCTCCAGGGCAGCCGCAACCTGCAGCACCTGGGCGTCGGCGCCGCGGCGGCCGACGATCTGCAGGCCGAACGGCATACCGGCGCGGTCGCGGCCGACCGGCAGGCTGATCGCCGGGTGGCCGACAGTGGTGACCGCATAGGCCAGCGACAGCCAGTGGAAATAGGTGCGGGTGGGCTTGCCGTCGATCTCCTTGGGGAACAGCTCGGTCCAGGGGCGCGGGCTGATGGTGATCGCGGGCGAGAGGATGATGTCGAACTCGCCAAAGAATGCCTGCCAGCGCTGGTAGAGCAGGGTCTGCTGCGCGCTGGCGCGGGAGACGTCGGCGATGGTGTATTTCAGCGCCGCTTCCATGTTGGCGACGATGTTGGGGCCAAGCTGGTCGCGCGCACTGTGCCAGCGCTCGATGTGGCCGGCCACGAAGTTGGTGCTGCGCAGCACCTCGAAGGCGTCATCGGTGCCGGAGCAGTCGGGCACGGCGTCCGCCACCGAGCGGAAGGCGTGCTTGAACAGCGCCACCTTCTCCGCGAACACCTCGCGGATGTGGTTCTCCGTCGGCGCGAAGCCGAAATCCGGGGTGATGGCAACGCGCAGGCCGCCGAGGTCGATCGGCCGGATCGGGTGGAAGTCGCCGGGCGCGCGCACCTGCTTGCCGTGGACGGTGGTGGCGAGCGGGTCGCCCGCATCGTCGGTGGCCATGACGGAGAGCAGCAGGCAGAGGTCGGCAACATTTCGCGCCATCGGCCCCTGGACGCCTAGGCCGGACCAGCCGAGCCTCTTGTCCTCGTCCGGCACCAGGCCCGGGGTCGGGCGGAAGCCGACGATGCCGCAGAAGGCGGCGGGGTTGCGCAGCGAGCCGCCCATGTCGCTGCCGCTGCACAGCGGCACCTGGCCGACGGCCAGGGCAACGGCCGAGCCGCCAGAGGAGCCGGCGGCGTTCTTCGAGGGGTCGAACGGGTTGCCGGTGGCGCCGTAGACGTTGTTGCGCGTGTTCGCACCGGCGCCGAACTCCGGCGTGTTGGTCTTGCCGGCGATGATGCCGCCCGCCGCGCGGATGTTGGCGACCAGCGAATGGTCCTCGTCCGGCACGTGGTCGCGGAACAGTGGCGAGCCCCAGGTGGTGCGCAGGCCCTTTGTCGCGGTGAGGTCTTTGATTCCGACCGGGAGGCCATGCAGCGCGCCGAGCGCGTCGCCGCGCATCACCGCAGCCTCGGCAGCCCTTGCCGCCGCGCGGCTGGCGATGTCGTCGCGCGCGACCATGGCGTTCACCGCATGGTCGGTGGCATCCGTCCGTGCGAGGCAGGAGTCCAGCAGTTCGACCGGCGAGAGGGCGCGGCGGCCGATGAGGCGGCGGGCCTCGACGGCGGTGAGGTCGCAGGGTTCGGTCATCGAGAAATCCTCAGGCGGCGGAGGAGGGCCGGGCCTTCATGCGGGCGTGGTGGGCGACGATGTTGGCATTCGCGGGATTCATCGGCTGGCCGACCCCGGCGCCGAAATCGACGAAGCAGAACAGCAGGATGTCGGCCAGCGTCAGCCGGGCACCGCAGACGAAATCGCGGTCGGCCATGAGGCCATCCAGCCAGGTGAGCTTCTCCTGGGCGATCTGCTTGAAGTCGTCGGCGGCCTGAGGAACGACGTGGATGCGGGACCGGAACATCTTGAGGCCCTCGGCGGAGCGAAAGCCGTGGCCGATCGGCTCGACGATGTTGAGGTCGATGCGCCGGGTCCACATGCGCGTCTCGGCACGCTCCTGTGCCGTGCTGCCGATAAGGCTGGCGCCGGTGGAAGCGATCTCGTCGAGGTATTCGCAGATGGCGGTGACCTCGGCCAAAACAAAGCCATCATCCAGTTCCAGCGCGGGAAGCTGTCCAGCAGGGTTCTTTGCCATGAAGGCGGGCTGGCGGTTCTCGCCGCCGCGCAGGTCGACGCGTGTGCTGGGAAGCTCGACGCCACGCTCGGCGGCGAAGATGCGCACGACGCGGGGATTGGGGCCGACGGAGTCGTAGAAGAGCATTTTCTTTCCTCCCAAAAAAGAAAGTCCAGGGCTC
>JANPIH010000154.1:0-1784 GCA_031424895.1 Rhodospirillales bacterium | reverse complement strand
GGTCTTGATCCAAATGACATCGTCCTGCTGGCCCGCAAGCTTGGCGCCGCAAGGCCTGCCGTCATCCGATCCGGCGTCGGCCCGCAGCAAACCGCGAGCGGCGATGCCTATGCCCGCGCTCTTTCGGCCCTCGTGCTGCTTGGGGGCCATTGGGCGCACAAGGGCGGCGGCCTGTTTGCGGAAAGTTCACCTGACTTCGACGACGTCAGAGCCGAACGTGCGGACATCGCGCCAGGCCCGCGGCGAAGCCTGGACATATCTCGCCTTGGGCAGATCCTCACCGATGACACGCTTGTACAGCCGGTCAAGGCGCTGACCGTCTGGGGCATGAACCCCGCGGTTATTCAGCCGGATCTGGAACGCGTGTGGCGAGGCTTGGCCAGGGAAGATCTGTTCACGGTCGTGGTCGACCATTTCGTGAACGACACGGCGGCCTTTGCCGACATCGTGCTGCCTTCCACGACACAGCTGGAGCATTTCGACATCCAGGGGGCTTGGGGGCATCACTACATCTCGCTGAACAACCCCGCCGTCCGGCCACTGGGCGAGACAAAGGGACATGGCGAGATCATGCGCCTGCTTGCAGCACGCATGGGACTGCAGGACGCATGCCTCCAAGAAAGTGACGAGCAGATCGCCGCTTCCGCGTTGCCCGCCACAGTTTCCCTGGCCGATCTCCGGGAAAAGGGCTGGATCAAGACGCTCGTGCCAAGGCCCGATCCGCGCGAACGCGGTCAACAGCTTTCGATCAGCATCGGCCTTACAGAATCTAGCGTGGCCGATTGGCTTGCCCCACCCCAGGACGAGCCCGACGCGCTGCGACTTCTGACGCCCAAGGCGCACCATTTCCTGAACTCCAGCTTCGCGAACATGCCACGCCATCGTGCGTCGCAGAGGCTGCCGCGGCTACGGATCAACCCCGCCGACGCACAGGCGCGTGGACTTTGCGCCAATGATCAAGTCGCGATCAGGTCTGGTGACCTCAGCCTGACCGCCGGTCTTGAGATAACTGACGAGGTTCGGCCAGGCGTAGTGACGATGGAGGGCAAGTGGTGGCGCCGGACCGACGGACCAGGCGCCGTGGTCAACCGCCTTGCCCCGGCGCGATGGACACCTTCGGGCCAACCCACCTACAACGACATTTTCGTTACAGTCTCCGCCCAAAGGGAGGCACCCACAACAGAGGCCGCCGAATGAGAACAGTTCCCGTGACAAGGGTCCCATTCGCCCTGCAAGCCTGAGGCCGCCGCGCTCCCACCCTCGCCAGCCCGACCAGTCTCGTCGTCATCGGGGGCCGCATGATCGGTGTTTCGGTCAACTATTGCAGGGCCGGGCTCAGGGTCGGCGATGTGGTGTATCACCGTTGGGATGGGCGCCCCTTGAGGGCATCGATGTTCCAAGGTGGCGGTTAGACGTCGAAATCTTGCGCCAGCTCGATCAGCGTCCTTTCACCCTTGATCGCGGCCACCGCCACTTTCGTCTTGAATGCCGGGCTGTGGTTCAGGCGCGGTCGTCTTGCCCTGATAGCCTCCTCACTCGCAGCATCCTGCCACCGTGCCTCAGAAAATCCATCTGACCCGGCGGGTCAGACTTTCAGAGCACCTCTCTCCGCTTGAGACCGATTGTGCCGTCCCATAGCCCTGCCGACATGACTCAGCGAGACCCGATCCGATGCATCTTCAGACAGCGTCACTCCAAGGAAAGCCGGGACAATGCACGATCCAGTGCCCCGACGGCGTGGTCGATGTCATGCGCGGTCACGATCAAGGGGGGGCGCAGCTTGA
>JANPIH010000153.1:0-4461 GCA_031424895.1 Rhodospirillales bacterium | reverse complement strand
CGCCGCCAGACGCTGGCCTTCGACTTCCCCCCTGCCCCGCGCTCGGGCGACGACGTCGTGGCGCTGAAGGGCGTGCACAAGCGGTATGGCAACCGGGTGATCTACCAGGGGCTCGACCTGCTGGTGCGCCGGCGGGAGCGGTGCTGCGTGCTGGGGGTGAACGGGGCGGGCAAGTCGACGCTGCTGAAGCTGGTCGCCGGCACCACGGCGCCGGATGAGGGCACGGTGGCGGTCGGCGGCAGCGTGAAGATGGGCTACTTCGCCCAGCACGCCATGGAACTGCTCGACGGCGACCGGACGGTGTTCGATGCGCTGGAAACCGAACATCCGCGCGCGCCGCAAAGCGCCCTGCGCGCCCTGGCTGGCTGCTTCGGCTTTCCCGGGGACGACGTGGACAAGAAATGCCGCGTGCTGTCGGGTGGCGAGAAGGCGCGGCTGGTCATGGCGCTGATGCTGTTCGATCCGCCGAACCTGCTGGTGCTGGACGAACCGACCAACCATCTGGACATGGCGACCAAGGAGATGCTGATCGCGGCGCTGGCGCAGTACGAAGGCACGATGCTGTTCGTCTCGCACGACCGCCATTTCCTCGCCGCCCTGTCGAACCGGGTGCTGGAGCTGACCGAGGACGGGGTGCACCAGTACGACGGCGGGTATTCCGAGTATGTCGCGCGCACCGGGCATGAGGCACCGGGGCTGCACGGTTAGAGATAGGCGATCCCGCGGCCGGCGAGGACCGCGACGGTCCAGGCAATCAGGGAAAGGCCGGCCTGGGCTTTGGCGCCAGGGATGACGAGGCCCTCGGCGATCGATCCGTGGAAGCGCCAGTGGAACAGCGCGAGGTTCGCGGCGCCGATGGCGATCGCCGCGAGTTTGCCCAGGAAGGCGAGGTTCCAGGCCATCGTGGTCGCCTCAGCGGCGAACAGGACCAGGCCGGTGGCCAGTTGCAGCGCGAGGCCGAGGGCGGCGATGGGCCAGGCGGCGAGGCCGATGGCGCCGACGAAGCGGCTGGTTCGCAGCACGGCGACGTCAAACACCGCGATGGCGCCCAGCAGCAGGGCGGCACCCAAGACGTGCAGCAGGTTGGCTGCCGGATAGACCCAGGTCGTGCCGCGGGCGGCGACGCCGAGGGCCGAGGCCTCGTAGGCCGCGAGCAGCGCCTGGACCGTCTCCACGCCGCTAGCGCAATTCGATGGTCTTGCCGGCGACGATGATCCGCTCGGCGCGCATCTCGCGCGGGGTGCGGGTGGAGACGTAGCCGACCACGGTGACGGTGGCACCGGGTTGCAGCATCTCCTGGGTCAGGCCGCGCAACTGCATGCGCGAGAGGGGGGCCAACGTTGCCTCCCACTCCTCGTTGTCGTGGGCCAGGCGCAGATGGGCGTGGGGGTTGCTCCAGTCCAGGTGCTGGACCGGGGCGGTGATGGTCAGCACCTTCGAGGCGTCATAGCTGCCCCAGCCGTGATGGGCGCCGGCGGGGGCGGCAAGGAGCTGGGCGGCGGCGGCCAGGAGGAGGGCGGGCTTGTGGGCGGGCATCGCGGGGCTCCTTGTCTGCTCGGGTGACGTGGGCGTGCCGCGGGATTGCCGCAAGGGCGCTACCCGGCGATGGCGGCGCGGATGGCGGCGAGTGCCTCCTCGGCCTTGGTGGCGTCGGGGCCGCCGGCCTGGGCCATGTCGGGACGGCCGCCGCCGCCCTTGCCGCCGACGGCGGCACTCGCGGCGCGAACGAGGTCGACGGCGCTGAAGCGGCCGGTCAGGCTGGGGGCGACCGCGACGACGATGCTGGCCTTGCCTTCGGCGGTGGAGACCAGGGCCACGATGCCGTCGCCGATCTGCTTGGCGATCGCTTCGGCGATGCCCTTGAGGTCGCGGGCGGGCACGTCGCCTAGGTTGCGGGCGGCGAGCGGGATACCGGCCACCGTCTCGGCTTCCGAGGTGGTGCCGCCGGTCGCCAGCTTTTTCTGCAGGTCCTGGACCATGCGTTCGAGGCGGCGGCGGTCTTCGACCAGGGCGGCAACACGGTCGGCGGCTTCGGCGGGGGCGGCGCGGAGGTGGGCAGCGATATCGAGCAGGCGGCGGTCGTTCTCGGCGATGGCGGCCAGCGCCGCTTCGCCGACCACGGCCTCGATGCGGCGGACACCGGCGGACACCGCGGATTCGGCAAGGATGCGCAGCAGGCCGATATCGCCGGTACGGCGGACATGGGTGCCGCCGCAGAGTTCGATCGAGTACGCTGTTCCGTTGTCGTTACCCATCGCGACGACGCGGACTTCCTCGCCGTATTTCTCGCCGAACAGGGCGCGGGCGCCCTCGGCGACGGCGGCGTCGGGCGTCATGAGGCGGGTGGTGACTTCGGCGTTTTCGCGGATGCGGGCGTTCACTTCGGCTTCGACGGTGGCGAGGTCGTCGCGGGTGATGGGGGTGGGCTGGCTGATGTCGAAGCGCAGGCGGTCGGGTGCGTTCAGGCTGCCCTTCTGGGCGACATGGTCGCCGAGGCGGCGGCGCAGCGCCTCGTGCAGCAGGTGGGTGGCGGAGTGGTGGGCGCGGATGGCGGAGCGGCGGGCGTGGTCGACGGTGGCGACGACAGGTTTGCCCAACTCGGCGACGCCTTCGGTGACGCGGCCGAGGTGGACGAAAACGTCGCCGACTTTCTTCTGAGTGTCGTGGATGGCGATGGTGAAGCCGGGGCCGGCGATGGTGCCGGTATCGCCGACCTGACCGCCGCTTTCGGCGTAGAACGGGGTCTGGTTGAGGATCACCGTCACTTCCTGGCCGGCTTCGGCTTTCGGCACGGGGTGGCCGGCGACGACGAGCCCCACAATCTCGCCTTCGGCGGTTTCGGTGGTGTAGCCGAGGAACTCGCTGGCGCCGAGTTTCTCCTTGAGGTCGAACCAGACGGTCTCGGTGGCCGCTTCGCCGGTGCCGGCCCAGGCGGCGCGTGCGCGCTTGCGTTGTTCCTGCATGGCGGCGTTGAAGCCCTCCACATCGACCGACTGGCCCTGTTCGCGCAGGGCGTCCTGGGTGAGGTCGAGCGGGAAGCCGAAGGTGTCGTAGAGCTTGAAGGCGACGCTGCCGGCCAGCTTGTCGCCGGGGGCAAGCAGGGCGGTTTCGTCTGCCAGGAGGCCGAGGCCGCGGTCGAGCATGGCTTTGAAGCGGGTTTCCTCCAGGCGGAGGGTGTCGGCGATGAGGGTTTCGCCGCGGACGAGTTCAGGATAGGCGCCGCCCATCTGGCGGACCAGGGCGGGGACGAGGCGGTGCATGATCGGGTTGCGGGCGCCCATCATGTGGGCGTGGCGCATGGCGCGGCGCATGATTCGGCGGAGCACGTAGCCACGGCCCTCGTTGCTGGGCATGACGCCCTCGGCGAGGAGGAAGGAGGTGGCGCGCAGGTGGTCGGCGACGACGCGGTGGCTGGAGCGGAACCTACCGTCCGGGTCTTGCCCCGTGGCTTCGGCGCTGGCCAGGATGAGGGCGCGCATGGTGTCGGTGTCGTAGTTGTCGTGCTTGCCCTGGAGGATGGCGGCGAAACGTTCGAGGCCCATGCCGGTGTCGATCGAGGGGCGCGGCAGGGGGACGCGGGTTCCCGGTGGTCCCTCCTCGAACTGCATGAAGACGTTGTTCCATATCTCGATGAAACGGTCGCCGTCCTCGTCCGGGGAGCCGGGGGGGCCGCCCGGGATCTTTTCGCCGTGGTCGTAGAAGATTTCCGAGCAGGGGCCGCAGGGGCCGGTTTCGCCCATGCGCCAGAAATTGTCGTCGGTCGGGATGCGGATGATGCGGCTTTCGGGCAGGCCGGCGATCTTCTTCCAGAGTGCGGCGGCGTCTTCGTCCTCGGAATAGACGGTGACGAGGAGCCTGTCGGCGGGCAGCGCGAAGTCTTTCGTGAGCAGGGTCCAGGCGTGGTGGATCGCCTGGTCCTTGAAGTAGTCGCCGAAGGAGAAGTTGCCCAGCATTTCGAAGAAGGTGTGGTGGCGGGCGGTGTAGCCGACATTGTCGAGGTCGTTGTGCTTGCCACCGGCGCGGACGCATTTCTGGGCGGTGGCGGCGCGGGTGTACGGGCGCTTTTCCTGGCCGGTGAAGACGTTCTTGAACTGGACCATGCCGGAGTTGGCGAACATCAGGGTCGGGTCGTTGCGCGGCACGAGCGGGCTCGAGGCGACGACCTCGTGGCCTTCCTTGCGGAAGAAATCGAGGAAGGTCGAGCGAATCTCGTTGACGCCACTCATGGGTCTATTTGCCTGCCTGACACGATAACGCGGACCCCGGTTCTAGGCGGGGGTCCGCGCGCTTGTCCAGCAGACGGCCGGCGCGTCAGAGGTCGGCTTCGCTGCCCTCGGCGTCGGCTTCGGGCTCGCCCTGCAGGATCTTGTCGGCGATGAGCCCAGCGTTCTGCCGGATCGCCGCCTCGATGCGGGCCGCGACCGCGGGGTTCGCCTTGAGGAACGTCTTGGCGTTCTCACG
>JANPIH010000152.1:0-9707 GCA_031424895.1 Rhodospirillales bacterium | reverse complement strand
ATACCAACCGCCCTAATTCCAAACCGATGCCCAAGGCCTTTTCGTAATTGAAGCGATTCGCTTTGGGTCGGCGATGAGCCAGTTCCAGGCATCGCGACAGGCTTCGAGGATGGCATCGTAGCTGTCCCAGACCACCATGCTGAGCTTGTTAGCCCGCAGATACTCCCAGACATTCTCGACCGGGTTCAGTTCCGGCGCATAGGGTGGCAGGGGCAGCAGGCTGATGTTGTCGGGCACCACCAGGCGGCGACCAGGCTGGTGCCAGCCGGCGCCGTCGCAGACCACCACGCCATGGGCGCCTTCGGTCACACGGCGGGATATCTCGGCCAGGTGCTCGGCCATCGCCTCGGCGTTGACCGCCGGCATGATGATCGCCGCCCCGCTCGCTCGATCCGGGCAGACGGCACCGAACAGGTAAACCGAGTCATGCCGGTTGTCGCGCACCGCCGGCGGGCGCGTGCCGACCGGCGCCCAGACATAGGACAGCGTGCCTTGCTGACCGACCCTGGCCTCGTCCTGGAACCAGATCTCGACCGGCTTGCCCGCCGCCGACGCGGGCAGGCTGTCGGCTACCAGGCTGGCGAAGTTTTTTTAAAAGTCTCCTGCGCCTCGGCATCCTTCTTGGGATGATAGGGGCGTGGCTGCAGGCGCGTCAGCCCAGCCCGGCGCAGCAGTTTGCCGACCGTGCGTTCATGCACGCTGACCCCGAACTGCTGCGCAAGCCAGCCTTGAAGGTCGACGCAGCGCCACCGCACCACCCCGTCGCGCGCAGCATCCGGTCCTTCGATCACCGCAGCCTTCAGCGCCGCCAACTGATCCGCCGACAAGGCAGGTCGACGACCCTGACCGCCCCGGTCGCGCAGTCCGGCCACGCCATCCGCATTGTAGCGCAGCACCCAGTCGCGCAGCGTCTGCACATCCATCCCGTTCGCAGCAGATGCCTCCGAGCGCGACACGCCCTCCAGCACCATCGCAATGGCCAGAAGGCGACACGCCTCTCGGCCAGTCTTCAACTGCCGCGCAAACCGACGAAGATCAGACGCAGGAATATCACGGCGAGTCAGTTCAACCGGTGAAACCATAGAAACATACCCCAGAAACCGAAGCCTTCAGGGAGCAGCGAATCATACCTCACCGCGTCGAGGGAATCCCCCTTACGACGAGTCACTCATTCAGGCGGTTGGTATAAGATCCACCCGGAAAGCGAACCCATTTCACCAGCCTGCTAGGTCGTGGCGTGCCCGAAGCGGCCCGGACGCCCGTTCCAAGCAGAATCGACCCCCAGGTCTGGTAGCGCCCGGGTGCGAAGGGGTCACCGGATTTGCAAGTTGAAGTTCATCCCGGGACCGTAGACCACCGGCGGCGGGCGATACCGCGGCTGCTCATATTGCGGCCCACGGTCGTAGCGCGGCGGATACGGCGTGCCGTATATCACCGGCGGGGCACGATAGTAGCCGCCGCTCCAGTTGGGGTGCTTGTCGTGGCCCCTGCCGTGCCCGCGCCCCTTGTCTCCCCGCACCTCGTGGCGCTGGGCGCTGGCCGGGTCGGCAAAGGTGCCGAGGGACAGCACCGCCGCGAACACGAAGCTGGCGCCGATGACGGCCGCGCGGCGCATGGCCGCTCCGGTGTCGAAAGACCAAGCCATGAAGGCCTCCTGTTTTTGCGTAACAACTTTGGCCGCAAAATGTGGCCGCAGGGCGGCGCAGAGAAATCTATTCGTCGGCGGCGCGGAAAACCTCGTCGGCGATCTTCTTCTGCGCGTCCGGCATCACGGCGTAAAGCGCCTTAAAGTCGTCGATCAGGTTCTTCAGACCGTCGACATGCGCCTGGGCGAATTTCTGGTACAATTGCAGGTCGTCAACCGCGGTCATTGACGCCCGCGACCGGCCCGCGGTCTCGGCGATCAGCTTTTCCATGGCGGCGGCGTTCTGCCGCATCGCCTGCGCCACCGCCTGCCATTTGGCGTCCTGGTCGCGGGTGATCTTCAGCGCGGTGTACAGCGTCGTGATGCGCTGGTCGAGCGTCTCCGCCGTTGCGTCGGTGGCGCCGGCGCCGGCATCCGACGTCGCTGCGGTGGATGGTTGGGGGGCGGCCTGGGCGAGCTGGATCGGCTTGCCCGTGCCGGCATCGGCGCGGGCGCCGCTCGGCAGCGCCAGAACAATCGCGCCGACGATCATTGCTGCGGTGGCGACCGCCGAAACCCGCGAAGTGGTCCGGGTCGGCAGGTGTGTTTGATGTACCATCGGGTTCCTGTCTGACAATCGAGGCGTCGAGGGGGATACACTTGGCGAAAAGCCAGATATCGGTCGGAATGTGCACTCGTCTCAGGTGCAATTCGAATATAGTAGATCAAACGCCCGCGGGGCAACCTTCGGAAACTGCGGACCAGGGCAGTGGATCGCTGTACGAATAAGCGCCGAACCGGGACCCTCCCAAAAACGACTGCAGAAGACTGATTTTATTGCCAGAAATAGCGAACAGGTGGGGTCTTGGCCGGTGCCGATCGGGACCCGATCCTCGCGCCAATTTCCTGGCCGCTATCAAGGCAGTAGATCGAATTCAAGCCGGGTACCGGTTCGGCGCTTATTCGCACTGGGGTCACGCAACAGGCAGCCGATCAGCGTGGTCTTGCCGCTGCCAAGGAACCCTGTGATGACCGAGACAGCAACTCTCGCTTCGCTTCCCATCTCGCAGACCGACCATATCGTGCGTGATCTCGCAAGCCTGCGCGCGATCTAGGGCGAGCCGATGGGCGCGGCGGTATCCAAGCCGGTGGACTACCTGCATCCGCATTACCAGGTGCTGATACGTGCCGCGCCGTTTTGTGTGCTGGCCAGCGTCGCTGCCACGGTGGAACTCACGCCGCGCAGCGATGCGCCGGGCTTCGTGGAGATCGCCGACGACCGCACCCTGTTGCTGCCCGACCGGCGCGGCAACAATCGCCTCGACAATTTGTGCAACATCATTGCCGATCCGCGGGTGAGCCTGCTGTTCCTGATCCCCGGCGTGGGCGAGACGCTGCGGGTGATCGGCCGGGCGCAATCTCCACCGACCCGGCGCTGATCGCGCGCTACGTGGTCAACGGCCAGCCGCCGCGCACCGTGCTGGTGGTGTCGGTGGAAAGCTGCTTCTTCCAATGCGCCAAGGCGATAATGCGCTCCAAGCTGTGGGACCCGGCGGCACAGATCGAGCGCAGCGCCCTGCCGAGCAATGGGCACTATCTTGACGGACATTACCAAGGGCACGTTCGACGGCGCGGCCTACGACAAGGTCTCTCAACAGCGGCTCGTGGAGACCATGTACTAGCGGGGCGGCTCCGGCGCGTCATCGGGGACGCAGCCGTCCAGCTCGGGGTGGAACTGCCAGCGGTGTTCCGGGCGGCCCTGGGCGTCGGTGGTCAGCGGGGTGGCGGCTTCCTTGATGGCGCCGCACCAGTCGTTGAGCACCAGTTTGAAGTCGCGCAGCGCGGCGTCGGAGTTGCCCTGGGCCCAGTACGGGGCGCCCTGGATCTTCTGGACGGTACGGCAGGGGTGGAATTCGTTCCAGCCGTCGTGTCCGGCGTCGTACACCCAGTCGCCGGTTACCACCACGTAGTCGCCGCCCTGGCCGGTGGCGTCGGGCACGTGCAGGTCGCCGTCGCCGGGGTTGACCGCGTGGTTGGAGGGGTCGCCATCATCGGCGCCGAGCCAGCCAGCGAGCAGCATGACGACCAGCACCACGGCCGCGATGGCGCCGGCGATGGCGCAGGCGATCCAGCCAAAGATGGGGATGGCGCAGATCACTGCGGCCACGATCGCCACGGCCACGGCGGCCTTCATGGCGTCGCAGAAGGTGCAGGGCCGGTTGCCTTCGAACTCGCAATGCAGGGTCCAGCTTTTGCGGTTCTGGTAGTGCCCGCCCTTGTAGCCAACCCAGCCCAGCCCGTGGTCCTGCAAGACTGGCTGAGGGGCAATGAAGTGGCCCTGCGGCCCTTGCTGCAGGGTGGTTTCGGTCTCTGATGGAAAATGCGGGGCGAGCACGATGTTGATGGCGTAGTCGTTGTCGATGTTGGTCGGGAATGGTTTCTCGAAGCCAACCGGTTCCAGGCCGTACACCAGGCCGATCGCGCAGGCGTCTTTCTGGATGCACAGCAGCTTGCCGCCGCGCAGCCAGCGGCACACCTCGGACAGGGTGGCGTAGCCGCCGATGAGTGCGATCGCGGCACCCACCGCGCCGCCGCCGAACAGGGCGGCGATCAGGCCGAGCACGGTGGTGATGACGCCGGCCGTCAGGCTGATCGGCTCGAACTGGCTGCTTGGTGTGCAGAACTTGCACTGTTCAACCATGGCCATGGCCCTCCGCGTGCAGGGTGACGCCGCCGATCGGGGTGCCGTCTTCGTGCTCGTCGGCGTGGCCATAAGCGAAGCCGTTCACGTTCACCGTGGCGCGGCCGGTGAAGTCGTCGGTGGGCGCGGTCAGGGTCACCAGTACCGGGCGTTCCTCGCCACCGGCGAGTGTCAGCTCCACCGGTTCGATGTCGACGTGCCAGCCTTCGGGCACCGGGTGGCGGGCCATGCCGTGGCGCGCCAGCATTTGACGGCGGCGGGAGGCGGGTTCGTCATCCGGCTTGTCGGGGCAACGGGCGCGGGCGGGCAGGCGGTAGCCATCGGCGACCAGGCGGATGGTGCGGCGCGCCCGGCCAGGGTTGCCGACCATCAGGTTGAAGCGCGCGCGCGGCGAGTTCAGCGGCTGCACGTCGGTGTTGGTCTGGCCGAGATTGTTGAGTGGGTTGGCGTCGTCGGCCCAGACAAGCAGCGCCTGGATGCAGTAATGGCCGGGATTGGGCGGGGTTCGCCAGGCCATGCTGGCGAAGGTGGGGCAGGTGGCGGAGCCTTTCACGCCCAGGTTCACATGGGTTTCGCCGAGCACGGTGCCGCCGGTGCCGATGCCGAAGCCGAACACGGTGAAGCGGACCGGCAAGTGCACCGCCGGCGCATCGGTGGCGCCGTTCCAGACGCGGGAGATGATGGCGTACTCGGTGTCCGGTTGCAGGGCGTGCGCGGAAACTGGCACGCCGGCCTGCTCGATGCGGATGTCGGGATTGTCCCAGGTGACGGCGAGGCCCTGGGCCATCAGGTAGGTCTGCGAGTAGATCAGCGGGTCGGGCCGGCGGTAGACCTTGGCGTGCACCGGCATGCACTTTCGGGCGCTGTCGCGGCGCAGGCGTTCGCGGCACAGGCCGGGCAGGCGGCGGCGGATAATGGCCAGCAGGATTGGCAGCGCATTTACCACCAGTCGCACCCAGCCGATTGCGGCCAGCTTGAGCAACTCCTCCAGCGTGGCGGCCAGGCGCTTCAGCATTGGCTGGATCTGGGTCATAATTCGGCCGATGACGGGTGGCGGGGTGGCGCATGGGCCGACGGCCGAATGAACATCGACGTCTCCTTTTGCGGACAAGACGCGTGATCGTCGTGCGGTCTGTCAGAACGGGTCGAGACCAGCGAAGCGGTGCGCAAGCCAGGAAACCCATTCTGTTCGATAAACATAGGAGGGGCGGATCGCGCGGGTCAATTGCGTTTCAGCCCGGCGTCGCGCCACGCCCGATCTGCGCCGTCGTCCCGGCTGGAATGTTCAGCGTGTGCATAAGCCCCGAAGTGGGCCCCCTGTCGCGACCTAACCTAAGGCGTTGATTAGACGATAATATATGCTTTGTGGTGGGGTTCCAATCGGCGCCGATCGGGACCCCACCCCGAATGAGTATCAGCAAACGCATACAGCAGCTTGCGCGACATTCGAATTGGGTTCCACGTCGCTGCTGATTCACAGTCAATCTATCGCTACGGCGTTGCCTGGACCTCCAGCCGGATCGCACATTGCATTGATGGCGGGTCGATCACGTCGCAGGTCCTCGCCGGGCCGTTTGCCTCTCTGGTTTGCATCGCCGTCGGCTGCGCGCCCTGGTCGACGACCTCCGCCACCACGCTCAGCAATGTCGCGCATCGCACCTTCCTGCACGCGCCGGTCACCGTGACCGATGCCTTCGCGCCGGGGGTCATGCTGGTTTGATCAGTCGCCCGCGTCTGCGACGGCGGATTTTTGCTACCATCGTTGCACTCCAAGAAAAAGCCGTTTCATAAGAACGTTATCATAATAATTGCTATTTAATTTTAATATTGATAAAGAAATTACTGTTCCCGGTTGGTCAGCTGTCCGTAAAGGTGCATCGACTGCCGCGGGGGAGATTGGTAGGGTCCACTGCTACGGTTTCCTTGTTTAAGGACCCTCACAGAGTGAATCATGACGTGCTTACCGGGAGCCACGATCCCCTTTTGGTCGTGGTCTCCATCGTAGTGGCCGTTGCCACCTCCTACTGCGCGTTGGACCTTGCTGGACGCATGCGCGCAGCCTCTGGCTGGACTACCCGTGCCTGGCTTGCGACCGCGGCGACAGCTATGGGGGGTGGCATCTGGGCGATGCACTTCGTGGCCATGCTCGCCCTCGGCCTGCCACTGCCCGTTGCTTACGACCCCTGGCTGACCGGCCTCTCGCTGGCGACCCCGATCGTGGTCACTGGCCTCGGCTTCGTCGTGGTGCGGAGACGCGCCGGGCATGCAGCTGACATTGCCCTTGGCGGCCTACTGATGGGCACCGGCGTCGCTGCCATGCACTATATCGGCATGGCCGCGATGCGCACGCCGGCACAGATGCACCACGACGCGCTTCTTGTCACCCTCTCGATCATCATCGCCATTGCCGCTTCAACAGTTGCGCTGTGGATGTCACTGCGTGACACGGGCCTACTGATCAGAGTCGGCGCCGCAACAGCAATGGGCCTGGCGATCGCGGGGATGCACTACACTGCTATGGCAGCCGCCAGCTGGCATCAACTTGGAGACGATGCTCTTTGGAATAGCGAGGCCAGTCAGCTCACAAGGCCGAACCAAATTGGCTTGGCGCTTGGCGTGACGACGGCCATCTTCCTTGTCCTGCTGCTGTCGTTCATCGCAGCCGTTGTGGATCGACGGTTGGCCGCCGTATCTCGAAAGGAGGCCGAACTGGCCCTGAGAGAGAGTGAAGTGCGAGCTGCCACGCTGGCAGCTGAGCAGGCAGCGATCCTTGAGCAGCTGGCGGAAGGCGTCATCGTGACCGACCCGGACGGCCGCATCACCTTCGTCAATGAGGCCGCCGCTCAGATCCACGGCGGTGCACAACTCGGCGTGGTCCCGGACGGATACAGCCGCGCGTACCAGCTCTACACCGAGGATGGGGAACTCTATCCCCCGGACGAGCTACCGCTTAGCCGGGCGGTGCGACAGGGCGTCTCCATTACCGAGGCCCGGTGGCGTATCCGTCGGCCGGATGGGTCGGAAGTGCTGGCCGTAGGCAGCGCCCGCCCCTTCCGAGGCGGTGATGGCAAGGTGCTCGGCGCCGTCCTGGTCGTGCGTGACGACACAGCTCGCACCGCAGCGGAGACTGCGCTGCGCGAGAATGAAGAGCGCTTCCGGACCTTCGCTGAGCACGCACCGCACGTGATCTACATCGTCGACGTGCTGGCGCGACGTCTGGAGTACCTCAGCCCCGCCTTCGAGCGGGTCTGGGGCGAGTCACGTTCGACGATCATGAATGACCTGAGTCGCTGGAGGGAGTTTCTGCACCCTGATGACCGCGGTCGTACGCTTGATCTCCAAAAGCAGTTTTATGAAGGGGCCGAGCCTATCGAATTCGAATATCGCATCATAAGGCCCGCCGATGGCCGCACGAGGCATATCCGTGAAACGGCAGTGCCGATCCTGGACGTCCATGGACGGATTGTGCGTACGATCGGCATCGCACACGACATTACGATCCATCGGCAGGCAGAAGCCGCGATGCGCGCGGGCGATGAACGGATGGCGCTGGCCACTGCGGCTGCAAAGCTTGGGGTATGGGACGTCGATATCCGTGCAGGCACCGGCATCCACAATCGCGAGTTCCGAGCCATCTATGGTTTGCCGCAGGACGAGCGTCCCATCGCACACAGCGAATGGCTGCAGATGATCCATCCTGAGGACCGAGAACGAGTGCACAAGGTGGCGCTGGCTGCCCAGGCAGGTGAGGCGGACTACGCAGTCGAATTCCGGATCATCCGGGCAGATACGGCGGAACTGCGCTGGATTGCGTCGCGGGGCTCAATTGTATCGTCCGGACCTGATGGGCGCCCTGCTCGCTTGGTAGGGGTCTCCTACGACGTGACCGAGCGGCGCCAGGAACAGGAGCGCCAGTTAATGCTGGCTCGTGAGGTGGATCATCGCGCGAAGAATGTGCTGGCGGTGGTTCAGTCAATCGTGAGACTAACGAAGGCTGACGATCCTCGAACCTTCGCCCAGGCGGTGGAAGGCCGAGTGGCTGCCCTGGCGCGCGCCCACACCCTGCTGTCGCGCGACCGCTGGACGGGCGCCAGTTTGACGGAGGTGGTGCGGGAGGAACTACTGGCTTATGGCGGCGGAGGACGCATCGCGTTGGAGGGGCAGGAGCTCTGGCTGAAACCCGATACGGTCCAGTCCCTCTCCATGGTCCTGCACGAACTGGCGACCAACGCAGCCAAGTATGGCGCGTTGTCGGTGCCCCATGGCCGCTTGATCGTGTCCTGGCGCGTCGGACATCAAGCCGCAGGCTCTCAGCTTCACCTGGAGTGGGTGGAGCGCGGCGGTCCAAACGTGCCGGCTCCACCTGCGCGGCGTGGCTTCGGGTCCACCGTCATCACGGCAACGATGCGCAGCCACCTTGACGGCGAGGCGCACATGATCTGGGAGGAACAGGGACTACGCTGCGAGATCACAGCGCCAGCGGCTCGACTGCTGGCAATGGTTCCGCCTGACGATCCCGCCCCGGTCCAAGATGGACATGCCGCCTACGCCGTAAGTGATTTAGACACTGAGTTGCTGCATGGACGCCGTGTGATGGTCGTCGAGGATGAGCCTCTGCTTGCGCTCGAAATTGGGGCAACCTTGCAGCAACTCGGTTGCGAGCTCGTGGGCCCTGCGTCGACTTTGGCTGAAGCACTGCGTCTCGCGGCCGTTGAGGCGGCAGACCTTGATGCCGTCGTCATGGACGTGAACCTGCGCGGTCAGGCGTCATTTCCAATTGCCGACCTGCTTGCCGGACAGAGTGTGGTGGTAATCTATGTCTCTGGCTACGGCACGCTCCCTGAGCCGAGTTCCAATACGATGGAAGCACCACTACTGCTGCGCAAGCCATTGCGGGATGGCGAACTAGCTGCTGCGCTGCGACACGCGCTTGGGCGGCGCGAGCGGGATCGCATCATTGATCGGCGCGGAACGTAGCCGGGGCAAAACCCCGGGCGGCGTGTATCAAATCGCGCGTGCATTGCTTCCGATGATGTCAGAGAGGGCCGGGTATGACTACCGCCCTGGAATCGCCGCCGGCACTTCCTCTACTTCACTGATGTCGGCGTGCACCGCGCTGCGGATAATCCGGGCCGTCACATCCTGTAGGTGGGCGACGAGCGCACGGTCAAGCTCCAGAAACTCTGGCCACAGAACCGTGTCATTGAAGCCGCGCGGCACCCGCAGCATCACCGTCGTATGTTTCTGGCGGGGGTAGCGGTAGGGTTTGAGGCCATACCGCCGGCAGAGCGCCACGAAGAGCTGCCGCGACCAGGCGTCCGGCATGGTAAACTGCAGCTCTGTTGGCGGATCCCGTCGCGCCTGCTCCGCCAACCGTGCCTT
>JANPIH010000151.1:0-41683 GCA_031424895.1 Rhodospirillales bacterium | reverse complement strand
GGCAAGGCCAGGGCTCTGCCCTGGACCCGCAAAGGGCCGGCGGCCCTGTGATCCCCATTATTTTTAATTAGGATAAGGTCCAGGGGCTTGGCCCCTGGCGGGTCTGGGCAGAGCCCAGCCTGCCTTTTCTTCGCGCCTATGGGGCCGAGCCCCTGGACCTCAATTTATTGAAAATGAATGGGGTTCCAAGGGCCGCCGGCCCTTGGTGGGTCCTCCGCGGCGCGACTTCGTGTCGCGACGGCAAAGCCCTGGCCTTTTTTCTGTTTGTGGGTCAGTCATTTGGTCGATTGGTATTGCTTCTTTTCTTTGGGTCAAAGTCAACGCGGCTTGGATTGATCGGCGCGCCCGCCAGGCAATCCGCGCGCCGCCGCCGCACGCATCCCGACGCGATCGCGCCAGTCGCCGCCCTGTCGGTGTCATTGAACTGTCGCGGAAACGGCCGATCAAGTGTCACGCTTCCCTGGCTAAGGGAAACCACCCGTTCCGGTTCGCAGCACCAAGCCCGAACCGGGCCGCGCGCAATCGCCCCGCCGGGCCAGCCCGAATTGGAGACCCCCATGCTGTTGTCCCGCCGCCCGGCCCTCGCCGCCGCCTTTGCCATGACGCTGGCTGCCGCATCGCGCGCCCAGGCGCAGGTGCAGGAGCTGAAGCTCGCGGTCACCGACGTCGTCGGGCTGGAAAACCTCCAGCGCGAATACGCCCCGTTCCAGAAGCTGCTGTCCGACAAGGCCGGCATCAAGTTCGACCTCTTCCCGGTGCCCAACCGCACCGCGGCGGTCGAGGCGCTGAACGCCAGGAAGGTCGACCTCGTGCTCACCGGGCCGGCCGAATACGTGGTGTTCAAGAAGCGCACCAACGCCAAGCTGGTCGTCGGCCTCGCGCGCAACGAGTATTTTGGCACCATCGTCGCCCTCGCCAGCTCCGGCATCGACAGCGTCCAGGACCTCAAGGGCCGCAAGGTCGCCCTCGGCGATGTCGGATCCACCTCGCGCCATCTCGCGCCGATGCAGCTCCTCGCCGATCTGGGCCTCGATCCCCGCAAGGACGTGCAGGTCGTGCACATCAACCGCAATGTGGGCGTTGAAGCGATGCGCCGCGGCGACGTGGCGGCGGTCGGCATCAACCGCTCCGACATGGCCGGCCTCCAGCGCCGCTTCCCCGACGCGACGTTCAAGGTTATCGCCCGCGGCCGCGACCTGCCCAACGACATGATCCTGGCCGGCGCCCATCTTCCGGACGAGACGGTGGCGACGCTGCGCCGCGTGTTCGCCGAGAACTCCGATGCCCTGATCGCCGCCATCCTGCTCGGCCCGGACGAAAACCAGAAGTTCCAGGGCATGCGCTTCGTGCCCGGCATCGCCGACCGCGACTACAACTATGTCCGCACGATGTACGCCACGATCGGCCAGCCGCAGTTCGCCGATTTCGTGGGCAACTAGCCTATGGATGCCCGGCCCGCCGTCACGGCGGGGATAAATACCGCCGTCACGGCGGGGATAGATACCGCCGCCACGGCGGGGATCGACCTTTCTGTTGGCGGCGTGTTCAAGCGCTTCGGCACCACCCAGGTGCTCGGCGGCGTCAGCTTCGCCGTTCCCGCCGGCCAGGCCGTGGCCCTGATCGGCGCGAACGGCGCGGGAAAATCAACCCTGCTGCGCTGCTGCCTGCGCCTCATCGAACCCGACTCGGGCACGGTCCAACTGCTCGGCCGCGACGTCCGCGCGCTCGATGCCGCCGGGCTGCGCGGTTTGCGCGCCGAGATCGGCTTCGTGTTCCAGAAGCACAACCTCGTCGGCCGACTCTCCGCCCTGAGCAACGTGCTGCACGGGGCACTCGGCCGCGCCCCGTTCGGTCGCGCCTGGTTCCAGTCCCTGGCACCTTCTGGCCTGCGCGCCGAAGCGATGGAATGCCTCGCCCGCGTCGGCCTGGACGCCATCGCCGCCCGCCGCGCCGACCGCCTCTCCGGCGGCCAGTCCCAGCGCGTCGCCATCGCCCGCGCGTTGATGCAGCGGCCGCGCATGATCTTCGCCGACGAGCCGGTGGCCAGCCTCGACCCCGCCGCCGGCGAGGAGGTGATGGCGCTGTTCCTTGACCTCATCCGCCGCCAGGGCCTGACCTTGCTGTTCACGTCGCACGACCTCGCCCACGCCATCGCCTTCGCCGACCGCGTCATCGCCCTGCGCGGCGGCGCCATCGTGCTCGACGCCCCGGCCGCGGGGCTGACGGTGGCAGAACTGCGGGCGCTCTATGACTGATACCAACCGCCCGAAAGGCCGACTCTTCCGGCCTTTCGGGCGGTTGGTATCGCGCGCCGGGCTGGCCGGTGGCGGCGCGCAAAGCAAAGAGTCAACCCGCCCCCCAACGCGGTTCGAACAGCCCGGCCTGTTCGCCTTCGCTGCCTATGTGGCCGTCGTCGCCTTCTTCGTGGTGGCGCTGTCGGGCACCCAGGCCTCGCTTGGCGACCTCGCCTCGGGCCTGCCGCAGATGGCCCGGCTGGTCGGCGAGATGCTGCCGCCATCGACCGCCCGGCTCGGCCCGGTCGCCTGGGCGCTGCTCGAAACCTTCCAGATGGCCTTCGTCGGAACGGTGATCGGCGTGCTGCTCAGCGTCCCGCTCGCAGTCCTGGCCACGCCGCATCTCTCGCCGCATCCGGCGATCTACCACGCCTCCCGCACGCTCATCGCCTTCTTCCGCACCGTGCCGGACCTCGTCTGGGCGTTGCTGTTCGTGGTCTCGGTCGGCCTCGGCCCCTTCGCCGGCACGCTGGCCCTCATCGTCGACAAGCTCGGCTTCTGCGGCCGCTTCTTCGCCGAGGCGATGGAGGAGGCCGAGCGCGGCCCGCAGGAAGCGCTGGCGGCCATCGGCGCGCGGCGCAGCGCCATCGTGGCCTGCGCCGTGCTGCCCGCCGCCATGCCCTCCTTCGTCGCCACCTCGCTGTTCAGCCTGGAGAAGGCGACCCGCTCCTCGGTCGTCCTCGGCCTCGTCGGCGCCGGCGGCATCGGCATCGAGCTGAAGGTGGCGATGGACCTGTTCAGCTACGACGAGGCGGCCACCATCATCCTGGCGATCTTCGCCCTCGTCCTGCTGGTCGAACGCGCCAGCGCCTGGCTGCGGGCGCGGATGCTTTAGGCCGTCCGCCCCAGGCAGCGCGCCACCGCCGGCATGAAGTGCGACACGGGCGGCGTCTCCAGCCCCTTCACCTTCGCCTGCTCGTCATAGCGCCGCAGCTGCACCGCATCCTGGCAGAACGCCACCGCCTCGAACGCCGCCACCTCCTCGGCCGACATCGGGCCACCCTGCAACGCCAGGCTCTTCACGCTGTCCGCGGACAGCTTGGCGAAGTAGTCGCCCTCGACGGCACACAGGTACCGCTTGGCCGCGACATGCAGCCGCACCGGCGTGGTCACTTCCGGCCCGAAATACTGCTCCAGCCAGGCATGGCCCAGCTCCTCGTGCCGATCGTCGATCCCGGCATCGGCCGGATTCTCGCCGAGGTCGTGCACCATGTGGCCGATATCGTGCAGCAGCGCCGCGACGACCAGGGCATCGCCCTTGCCCTGCCGCTCCGCCAGCCACGCCGCCTGCAACGCATGCTGCTGCTGGTTGATCAGGCTCAGGCCATAGCGCCCACTCGCCTGCTGCTCCAGCAGGCGCTGGATCTCGGCCAGAATGTCGGGTGAGTCGCTCATGGGGGTCCGTTCCAAAAATGCCTGGCCTTCAGCCGTGTCACGCCGCGCGGAACACCAGGCTGGCATTCGTGCCGCCGAAGCCGAAGCTGTTCGACATCGCCACCCGCACCGGCCGCTCCTGCGCGCTGTGCGCCACGCGGTCGATCACCGTCTCGCGGCTTGGCGAATCGAGATTGAGGGTTGGCGGCACCACGCCGTCGCGCATCGCCAGCACCGAAAAGATCGCCTCCACCGCCCCCGCCGCACCCAGCAGGTGCCCGGTGGCCGACTTGGTCGAGGACATCGCCAACTGCCGCGCCGCCGTGCCGAACAGCCGCTCCACGGCGGCAAGCTCGATGTCGTCGCCAAGCGGTGTGGAGGTGCCGTGGGCGTTCACATACTGCACCGCCTCGGCCGGCAGCCGCGCGCGGCGCAATGCGTTGCGCATCGCCCGCAACGCGCCATCGCCGCTCTCGCTGGGCGAGGTGATGTGCCAGGCATCGCCGGACATGCCGTAGCCGACCAGCTCGGCATGGATGCGCGCCCCGCGTGCCCGGGCGTGGTCGAACGATTCCAGCACCACCATGCCGGCCCCCTCGCCCATCACGAAGCCGTCGCGATCGCGGTCCCACGGGCGGGAGGCGCGCAGCGGCGTGTCGTTGAAGCCGGTGGACATGGCCCGCGCCGCGGCGAACCCGGCCATGCCAAGCTCGTTGACCGCCGCCTCGGTGCCGCCTGCCAGCATCACCTCCGCATCGCCCGTCGCGATCAGCCGCGCGGCATCGCCGATGGCATGGGCGCCGGACGAGCACGCGGTGGAAACGGCGCGGCGCGGCCCGAGCAGGGCAAAGCGGTGGGCAAGGTTGGTGGCAAGCTGATGGATCATGCCGCGAACGATGAACGGGTCCTTGGCATCGCCAAGCCGGGCCACGCCCTCGGCCAAAATCTCCAGCCCGCCGCAGCCGGAGCCGATGCTCACCCCGGCCTGCGTCTGCGCCTGCTGGTCGGCGGCCTGCCAGCCCGCATCCTGGAACGCCTCGGCGGCGGCAAGCTCGGCCAGCCGCGCCGCGCGCTCCGACCGGGTTGGTGGCGCCGGCACCCCGGCGGCGGCAAAGCGCACCTGCCCGGCCACGCGGCATGGCAGGTCGGCGTTGAAGTTGGTGATCGTACGGATGCCCGAGCGCCCGTTCAGCAGGCGGCGCCACACGGTCTCAAGCCCATGGCCAAGCGGGCAGACAACCCCCATGCCGGTAATCACGACGCGCCGCATCCGATGGCGTTCCTTTACGAGGTCGTCGCAGAAAAGAGTATTACACGAGTCGGTGGGATGAAGCTTGCATGAAATACCCTTGTGCGCGCCAGCCCCCCCGCCGCACCCCTCCGCTCACGCCTCCCGGTGCGAAGCCTCCTGCCCCGCCCCATGTCCCGCAGCCGCCGGGGCGGCATGGAGCGGCCGGTAGTGCCACACGCTGGCCGGCGGGAAGTTCCGCCCCGTCCAGGCCAGCCGCTGCGCCGCGAGGCCCAGCTTGCCGGCCGAGAGCGGCGAGGTGATGCAATAGCTGTAGTGCAGGAAGCCGCAGCCAGGCGCCACCGCCTCCATCGCGCACACGAACTGCACCTGCTGCTCGCGCGGCAACAGCACCAGCGGCACGCCGCAGATCACCGCACCGATCCGCAGGTCGAGATCGTGCAGCAGCGCCGGCAGCTCGCGCGCATCGCCCTGCACCACGCGCGCGCCTGGAAGCACGTCGCGCAGGTGGTCGGCCATGTCCGGCACGATCTCCACCACCACCAGGCGCCTTGCCGGCAGCCCGGCATCGAGCAGGGCGCGCGAGATCACGCCGGTGCCCGCCCCCAGTTCCAGCACCAATCCGTCCGGGGTGGCGGCATGCTTCACCAGCAGCCGGCACAGCGACGGCGAGGACGGCACGATGGAGCCCATCTGCAGCGGGTTCGCCAGCCAGCGGCGGAAGAACAGCCCCGCATTGGCGATCGCGCTTGGCATCTGCCGCGGCAGGGTGCGCTCGGTTCCAGCCTGTTGGGACACTTCAGCCTCCGGTCAAGGACGATGCCCGCCTAGGGGCACCAGATGGGTCAGGAAGGTTTCCGCGCAGGCCCGCCAGCTGAAGCCTTCGGCATGCGCGCGGCAGGCGGCCCGGTCCGCGTCCAGCGCCGCAAGGGCCGCCAGTTGCAGATCGGGCCCGATGGCCCCGATGCGCCCCGATGCGCCGGCGAGGACGTCGCGCGGGCCGGTGACGTCGAAGGCGGCAACCGGCGTGCCGCAGGCCAGCGCCTCCAGCACCACCAGCCCGAACGTGTCAGTCCGGCTCGGGAACACGAACACATCGCTCCCCGCATAGGCGGCCGCGAGTTCATCGCCGAACAGGGGGCCGGTGAAATGCACGCCGGGATAGCTGCGTCGCAGCGCCGCCAGCTGCGGCCCGCCGCCCACCACTACCTTGGACCCCGGCAGGTCGAGATCGAGAAAGGCCGCGATGTTCTTCTCCACCGCCACCCGCCCGACATAGGCGAACACCGGCCATGGCAGCCCCCAGTCCCGCGCCGGCGCCGGCCGGAACAGCGCCAGGTCCACGCCCCGCGACCAGTCCCGCAACCGCCGGAACCCGCGCTGTGCCAGCTCCTCGCGCAGGCTGGCCGTCGCGACCATCATGCCCTGCCCGGCATTGTGGAACCGGCGCATCCAGGCATAGAGCCAGCCGGTCGGAACCCCGATCCGCGCATTCACGTATTCCGGGAACCGCGTGTGGAACGCGGTGGTGAAGGCGCAGCCGCGCCGCAGTGCCCAGGCACGCGCGGCCATCCCCAGCGGCCCCTCGGTGGCGATGTGCAGCGCCTCGGGGCCAAAGGCCTCGATCATCCGGTTCAGCCGCCGCGCCGGCAGCAGGCTCAGCCGGATGTCGGGATAGGTCGGGCAGGGAATGGTGACGAACCGGTCCGGCCCCACGATCTCCACCACATGCCCCATCGCACGCAACTCGGCCGACACGGCCTGCAATGTTCGCACCACGCCGTTCACCTGTGGCAGCCAGGCGTCGGACACGATCAGGATGCGCGCGGGCAACGGACCCAGCCGCATCAGGCGCTGCCAGTAGCCAGTGTCATCGGGGCCAGTGGGGTCAGGGGGTGAGAACAGGGCCAGGGTGGCCGCATCGTCAGGCGGGATGGGCCACCTCCGCACCGTAAGGCATGGCGAAGGACAGCCGGTTCAGCGCCGCCCAGTCCAGCAGCTCCAGCCGCCCGTCGTGGTGTTCCACCAGCGCGGTGCAGCTTTCCACCCAGTCGCCGTCGTTCACATACAGCACGCCGTCGACCATGCGCATCTCGGCATGGTGGATATGGCCGCACACCACCCCGTTCAGCCCGCGCCGCCGCGCCTCCCCGGCCAGCGCGCACTCGTAGCGGTCGATGGCCTTGACCGCACCCTTCACCTGCCGCTTGAGCCAGGCCGACAGCGACCAGTACGGATAGCCCAGCCGCCGGCGCGCCGAGTTGAACCAGCGATTGACCACCAGTGCCGCGGTATAGGCGCCGTCGCCCAGCAGCGCGATCACCTTGGCGTAGCGCACCACGCTGTCGAACTCGTCGCCATGGATGATCAGCAGGCGCCGCCCGTCGGCCGTCTCGTGCACCGCCTCGCTGCGCAGCCTGATGCCGCAGACCTCAAGCCCTGTCGGCAGCCCCATGGGGAGCCACTTGCGGAACATCTCGTCGTGGTTGCCCGGGATATAGGTCACCTCGGTGCCGTTGCGCGCCTTGCGCAGGATCAGCTTCAGCACCTCGTCATGCGCGGCATCCCAATACCAGGACTTGCGCAGCCGCCAGCCGTCGATGATGTCGCCAACGAGGTAGAGCTGCTCGCTGCTGGTGCGGCGCAGGAAGTCGGCCAGGAAATCACTGCGGCAGCCCCGTGTGCCGAGATGCAGGTCCGAGATGAAGATGCTGCGATAGTGCGACGTCGAAGTGGCTGGCTTCGGCGATAAGGCATTCATGCGCACAAGGTCCGTTGTATGCGCGCACCACACACACGCGCGCCGTATTCCTGCACGTGAATGTTCGATGAATCGAGCCGGCGGCGAGGCTGGCCGCAAATGTCATTTGAATGCCCACGATCAGTCATTGGCGTGTCACCTTGTGCGGCGATACTGAACGCTTCGCCTGAACGAAACGGGCCGTTGCCTGCACAGGTCTGCCGCCATGCTTGTCATCTACAATCCCACCGCCGGCCGGCGCCGCGTCGGCCGGCTTTGGCGGGTGCTCGATCGCCTTGTCATGTCCGGCATCCGCGTGGAACTGGCCGAAACGCACTGGGCCGGCCATGCCACCCAGCTGGCGCGCCAGGCCGCCCAACGGGGCCAGGCCCTTGTGGTGGCGGCCGGCGGCGACGGCACCATCGCCGAGGTCGCAGTGGGCATCGAGGGCACCGATGCGCGCCTGGGCATCATCCCGCTCGGCACCGCGAACGTGCTCGCCCATGAACTCGGCCTGCCATTCGCGCCGGGCGAGATCGCCGCCGCACTCGGCCAGGGGCGCACCTGCGGCATCTGGCCCGGCCACATGCACGGTGCGAACGGCATCGCCCTGCCGCGCAACGGCCTGTTCGTGCAGATGCTCGGCGCCGGCTTCGATGCCCAGGTCGTGCATCACATGCACCTGGCCATCAAGCGCCGCCTCGGGGCCATGGCCTATGTGCTGCAGGCGGCGCGCGAGCTCTGGCGCTACCCTTTCCGCCCAATCCGGGTGCTGGTCGACGGCACGCCCCACGACGCCGCCAGCGTGATCGTTACGAAGGGCAGGCTCTACGGCGGCCGCCACCTTCTGGCACCCGACATGGCGCCCACGCAGCACGGCTTCACCGTGGCGCTGTTCGACCGGTCCGGGCCGCTCCAGGCGCTGCGCTACGCCGCCGCCCTGCCGCTGGGCATGCTGCCCCGCCTCTCCGGCTTCCGGTTGCTGCCGGCGCACACCGTGTCGATCGAAAGCACCTCGGTGCCCGTCCAGACCGACGGCGACATCGGCGGCTGCACCCCCCTGCATATCACCGAGGCGAAGCGGCCCATTCCGGTGGTGATCGCCACCTGATGCGCGGGCGTCCCGGCCCTACCCCTTGAACGAATCCCCGCGCGGGCCGAGGGTGCCGGCCATCCGAGACCATCTGGGGCACCCTGCCATGAAAGTCGCAATCTTCGGCGCCGGCGCCATTGGCGGCATGATGGGCGTCAAGCTCGCCTCCGCCGGCGCCGATCTCTCCGTGGTTGCCCGCGGCCCCCACCTCGCCGCCATCAAGGCCACCGGCCTCACCCTCGTCGAGGCATCCGGCGTCGAAGGCGAGCGCCGCACCACCGTCCACCCTCGCGCCACCGCCGACGCCGCCGAACTCGGCCCGCAAGACTACGTCATCGTCACGCTGAAGGCTCATTCCCTTCCGTCGGCCGCCCCCGACATCGCCCGGATGATGGGCCCCGACACCGCCCTCATCACCGCGATCAACGGCGTGCCCTACTGGTATTTCCACGGCCTGGACTCCCCGCACCGCGACCGCCGCGTCGAGTCCGTCGATCCCGGCGGAAAACTGTGGGACATCCTGCCCCCTGGCCAGGCGATCGGCTGCGTCGTCTACCCGGCCGCCGAGGTCACCGAACCCGGCACCATCACCCACGGCTACGGCGACCGTTTCTCGCTCGGCGAGCCCGACGGCACCCGCTCCGTCCGCGTCGAGGCGCTGTCGAAACTGCTGATCGCCGCCGGTCTCAAGGCGCCGATCCGCCCGCGCATCCGCGACGAGATCTGGGTCAAGCTGTGGGGCAACCTCTGCTTCAACCCGGTCTCGGCCCTCACCGGCGCCACCCTGGCCACCATCACCGGCCGGCCGGACCTGCGCGCCCTCTGCCGTGCCATGATGATCGAGGCACAGGCCGTCGCCGAAGCCCTCGGCACCCGCTTCGCCGTCTCCGTCGACAAGCGCATCGACGGCGCCGCCGAGGTGGGCGAGCACAAGACATCGATGCTGCAGGACCTGGAACGCGGCCGGCCGATGGAGATCGATGCGCTGCTCGGTGCGGTCGTGGAGCTCGGCGGCATCACCGGCCACGCGATGCCGATGTGCGACGCCGTCCTCGCCCTGGTCCGCCAGCGTGCCCGCGAGGCCGGCTGCTACGACGGCTGAACGATCAGGCAGCGGCGGGCTTGCGACCCACTTTCATCGCAGCCACCGCCACCACCGCGCCGACGATCAGCGCCAGGCCGATCCAGTTCAGCGCCGCCCAGCCCAGCCGCACCTCCAGGAACGCCGCCATGAAGCTCGACACCGCCGTGGTGCCGAAGATCAGGAAGTCGTTCAACGCCTGCGCCTTGCCGCGCTCGGAGGCGCGGTAGGTCGTGGTCACCAGCGTGGTGGCGCCGACGAACATGAAGTTCCAGCCGATGCCGTTCAGCGTCAGCGCGATGCGGAAGTTCCACGCCCCCTCGCCCAGCAGGGCCGGCACGATGCCCACGATCATGATCGCCGCCCCTGTCATCATCACCGGCAGCGTGCCGTAGCGGATGATCAGGTTGCCGGTGAACAGGGCCGGCACAAACATGCCGAGCACGTGCATGAGGATCACCAGGTGCGCCTCCTTCTGCGGCAGCCCGCAGCCGACGATCGCCAGCGGCGAGGCGCTCATCAGGAACGACATCGTGCCGAACGCCACCATCGCGCTGAGCACGGCGACGATGTATTGCGGTTGGGCCGCGATCTCCAGCAGCGGGCGCTGCGGCCCCTCGGCGGCGGTCTGCTCGGCGGTCTGCCGGGCGGGGAAGTTGATCGTTCCCATCAGCAGGAACACCAGCACATGGACGCCGAACATGGTGGCATAGGTGGCGAGGTAGATCGGCACCATCATGTCGTAGGTGAAGGTGACCAGGGCCGGCCCGATCAGCGCCGAGGCGATGCCACCGGCCGTGACCCACGAGATGGCCTTCGCGCGCATCGCGCCAGGCACCAGTTCCACGGCGGCGAAGCGATACATGTGCAGGCTGGCCACCGCATAGCCGAGGATCAACCCGCCCAGGCACATCACCAGCAGGCTGCCGAGATAGAGGCCCGCGCCGGCCACGCTGGCGCCGAGCATGCCGAACAGCGAGCCGACCTGGAACCCCAGGCGCCGCCCGATGCGCTGCATCAGCAGCGCGGCCGGGAACACCGCGACCATGATGCCCAGGTGTTGCATGGTGACCGGCAGCGTCGCGTATTCGCGAATGTTCAGGAAGGTGGAGACCGACAGGGCCGTGGCGGCGAACATCATGGTATTGGCGGCCTGGCCAAGCGCCTGGCAAGTGGCGAGCAGCAACAGGTTGCGCCGCATCTGGGTGGTCATGGTCTGGTGTCTCCGGCGCCCCTCGCGTGGGTTCGCAGATACGCCCGAAGCCCATGGCGCACAACCGCGGGCCGGCATGCCAGCCGCGCAGCGCGACTTGGACCAGCCGCGCAGCGGGACTTGGACCAGCCGCGCAGCGGGACTCAGGCCAGCCGCGCAGCGTGACTCAGAACAACGACATCTGCGCCTCGGCCAGCCCCTTCTTCATGTCGGCGGGCACGGCGAAGGCCCCGGTGTCGAGCGGTTCGGACTTCTCCAGGCCCCATTGCCGGGCGGCGCGGGTGAAGCGGCGGGCAAGCAGGTCGGCATAGACGCCGGTGCCGGTGAAGCGCTGGCCGAACTTCACGTCGTTCAGCGCGCCGGCACGGGTTTCGCGGATCAGTTCGAGCACCCGGGCGGCGCGGTCGGGGAAGTGGGCACCCAACCAGTCCTCGAACATCTGCTTCAGCTCGTGCGGCAGGCGCAGCAGGATGTAGCCGCCGCTGCGCGCACCGGCGCGGGCGCACACCTCCAGGATCTTCTCCAGTTCCGCATCGTTCAGGCCGGGGATCATCGGGGCTGCCATGACGCCGGCGGGCACGCCGGCGCGGGTGAGCTCCTCGATCGCCTGGACGCGGCGCATAGGGGCGGCGGCACGGGGTTCCATCCGGCGGGCCAACGTGTTGTCCAGCGTGGTCACGGACAAACAGACGCGCACCAGGTTGCGCCGGGCCATCGGCACCAGCAGGTCGAGGTCGCGCAGCACAAGGGCCGACTTGGTGACGATGGTGACCGGGTGGTTGAAGCGGTCGAGCACGCCGAGGATGGTGCGGGTGAGCTTCAGCGTGCGCTCGATCGGCTGGTAAGGGTCGGTGTTGGTGCCCAGCGCGATCGGGCGCGGCACGTAGCCGGGCTTGCGCAGCTCCTTCTCCAGCAGCTCCGCAACCTCGGGCTTGTACACCAGCTTCGTTTCGAAATCGAGGCCGGGCGAGTAGCCGAGATAGGCGTGGGTCGGCCGGGCGAAGCAGTACACGCAGCCATGCTCGCAGCCGCGATAGGGGTTCACCGAGCGGTCGAAGCCGAGGTCAGGCGACTCGTTATAGGCGATGGCGCTGCGCGTGGTGTCGCGCAGCAGGGAGGTGGGCAGCGGCGGCAGGTCGGCGAAATCGGCCGCCAGCGTGCCCCAGCCATCGTCGAACACGGCAGGCGTCTGGGCATCGAAGCGGTTGGGCGGATTGGTCACCGCACCGCGCCCCTTGCGCGCCACCACCAGGGTGTCGGACGCTGCATCCATGGATATGGCGGCAACAGCAACAGGTGCCTTGGCCAGCAGGCGCGGGGCGACGCGCGTGGGTGGGGGCGGGATGACCAGCGCGGCGGCCTTGGACGCGCGGGCGCGCATTCCGGCCGGCAGGTCCGGCTCGCCGGCACGATCCAGGGCGGCGATCTCGTCCGGGTCGATCTCCCGCGCAAGGTCCTCGCCGGGAGTGCGGCCGGGGGCGTGGTCGAGGGCGTGGCCGGGGGCGTGGCCGGGGGCGCAGTCAGTCTGGTGGTGCTGGTGTCCACGCATGTTCGTGTTCCCCATCCGTTCTAGGCGTAGAATGCCTTCGGGCGGCGTCGCGGTCAAGAACGAATAGCGAACTCAGGTTCGACGCGATGTCGCTTTCCGTCATTATCCCAGTGCTGAACGCGGCCAGCGCGTTGCCCGGCTGCATCGCGGCGCTTGACCGGTTGCCGGGCGAGGTGGTGGTGGTCGACGGCGGCAGCACCGACGGCACCGCCGACCTGGCGGCCCGGCTGGGGGCGCTGGTGGTGCGTTCGCCGCGCGGGCGGGGGCGGCAGATGGCCGCGGGGGTGGCGGCGGCCCGGGGGGAGTGGCTGTTGCTGCTGCATGCTGACACCGTTCTGGCCCCGGGCTGGGCGGCCGCGGCGTACCGGTTCATGGCGACCGGGCCGGGCAGGGCGGCGTATTTTCGGTTTGCCTTGGATGCCACGGAGCCCGCGGCGCGGCGGCTGGAGCGGCTTGTGGCATGGCGGTGCCGGCGGCTGGGGCTGCCCTATGGCGACCAGGGGTTGCTGGTTTCGCGGTCGTTGCTGGCGGAACTGGGCGGCGTGCGCGACCTGCCGTTGATGGAAGATGTGGACCTGGTGCGGCGGATCGGACGGGACCGGCTGGTGGGGCTGGAGGTGGACGCGCTCACCTCGGCGGCGCGGTGGCGGCGGGACGGGTGGACGGTGCGTTCGCTGCGCAATCTCGGCTGCCTGGGGCTGTATTTTCTCGGCGTGCCGCCGCGGCTGATCGCGCGGCTGTATGGCTAGGGATACCGTATATGTGTTCACCCGCGCGCCGCGGCTGGGCACGGTGAAGAAGCGGCTGGCGCGCGGGATCGGCGAGCGGACAGCGCTGCGCTTCCACCTGGCGACGCTGCACCGCCTGGTGCGCGCGTTGGCGTGGGAGCGGCGGTTCCGCACCGTGCTGGCGGTAACGCCGGATGGCGGGCATGTGCCGGGGCTGCGCGGCGTGGCACGGGTGGCGCAGGGGCGGGGGGACCTGGGCGTGCGGATGGCGCGGTTGCTGGACCGGAATCGCCATGGCCGGGCAGTGATCGTCGGCAGCGACATCCCCGCCGCCGGTGCGGCCGACGTACTGGCGGCGTTCCGTGCGCTGGGACGCGGCGATGCGGTGTTTGGGCCGGCGACGGATGGCGGTTACTGGCTGGTCGGTTGGGGGCCGCGAAAGGTGGCGAGGCCGTTCGAGGGGGTGCGCTGGTCGAGCGAGCATGCGCTGGCGGATACGCTGCTGCGGTTCCGGCACCGGCGGATCAGGCTGCTGCGAACCCTGCGCGATGTGGACACGGCGGCGGACCTGGATAGTGCAGAAATTCGGTGATTTGAGCTAGGCAAGGCCAGGGCTTTGCCGTCGCGGCGCGAAGCCGCGCCACGGATGACCCACCAAAGGCCGAGGGCCTTTGGAAACCCAAACTTTTTATAAAGTTGGAGGTCCAGGGGCTCGGCCCCTGGCGGGTCTGGGCAGAGCCCAGATTTATCTTCGGTATAGGTCGATCATTCGGCCGATTGGTATAAGAAGTTTCTTTTGGGTTTGGAGATTACTCCGCGGCCTTGAGGTGCTCCTGCAGCCTGGGCATCAGTTCGACGAGGTTGCAGGGGCGGTGGCGGTTGTCGAGTTGCCAGACCAGGATGTCGTCCCAGCCGTCTTTCACGGCGCCAGTGCTGCCGGGGAGCGCGAAGAGGTAGGTGCCGCCGGCGACGCCGCCGATGGCGCGGGACTGCATCGTGGAGGTGCCGATCTTCGCGTAGCTGAGCATGCGGAACAGTTCGCCGAAGCCTTCGATGCGTTTTTCCAGCACGCGGTCGAAGGCTTCCGGGGTCACGTCGCGGCCGGTAATGCCGGTGCCGCCGGTGGTGATGACGACGTCGATGGCCGGGTCGGCGATCCAGCCGCGCAGGCGGGCCTCGATCAGGTCGGGCTCGTCCTTCTCGATGGCGCGGATGGCGACGGTGTGGCCGGCCTTGGCGATGCGTTCCGCGAGGGTGGCGCCGGAGGTGTCGGACTCCAGCGTGCGGGTGTCCGACACGGTCAGGACGGCGATGTTGACGGGCAGGAAGGGGCGGGATTCGTCCAGGCGCGCCATGGCGTTCTCCTCCCGGCGCCGCGGGATCAATGCCGGGTGGGGGCTGCGCCGTCGTACCAAGCGTAGCGCGGCCAGGCGCCGGTGGCCAGTTGGTCGAGCGAGGGTGCGGGCAGGCCGAGCCGTTCGGCATAGAGCCAGGTGTGGGTGAGCACGCGCGGCACGAAGGCGCGGGTTTCGTCGATCGGGATCGCCTCGATGAACAGCAGCGGGTCGCCGTGGTCGGCGAGGGCCGCGCTCCAGCGGGCGAAGGCGCCGGGGCCGGCGTTGTAGCTGGCGAGCAGGCGAATCTTGTTGCCCGCGACGATGTCGGTGGCGGCGAGGAAGTTGAGGTAGCGCTGGCCGAGGCTGAGATTGACGGCTGGGTCGTGCAGCGCGGGCAGCGGGCTGTCGGGGCTGTCGGAAAGGCCGGCAAGGAAGCGGGCGGTGCCGGGCATGAGCTGCATCAGGCCCTGGGCGCCGGCCGGGGAGATGGCGGCGGAGTCGAAATTCGATTCGGTGCGGGCGATGGCATAGACCAGCGCGGGATCGGCGGTGAAGCCGCCGGCGGGGCGCAGCCGGGGAATGGCGAAGCGGGTGCGTTCGCGCGGGCGGCCATCGGCGGCCTGGGCGAGGTCGGCGAGTTGGGCGGCGAGGCCGGCCATGCCGGCGTGCTCGGCGATCAGCATCAGGGCGCGGCCGAGGCCGGGCGAATTCTGCGTTTCCGGCCAGAGCTGGCGCAGTTCCGCCTCGGCGCGGTCGCGCTGGCCGATCTGCAGCAGGGCGAAGGCGCGCAGCCCGGCGGGGTGGCTGGCGACTGCGTCAAGGTCGGCTTCGCCCAGCGTTTCGCGCGGCAGGGGCGGGCCTTCGATTGCGATCCCGAGGCTGCGGCGGGCGATGAGGCCGTGGAAGGTGCGATCCTCGGCGGCGGCGCGCAGGAGCCAGGCGGCGTGGTTGTCGGGGTCGCCGAGGCGTTGGTGGGCACGCGCGGCCCAGAAGGCGGCGGCGGCGCGTTGCGAGGCGGAGGCGATGTCGGCCGCCCAGGCGAGTTCGAACATCGTTCGGGCCAGCGCGGTGCGGCCCTGGCGCCACGCGGCCAGCCCGGCGCAATGGCCGGCGGCGGCGACGGTGACGCAGGCGGGGCTCTGCGATCGCTGGCAGGACTCCGCGCCGATGAAGGCGACTTCGTAGGCCTCGCGGTCGAGGTTCAGGGCGAACAGGATCTGGCCGGCCTCGCCGCGCAGCTGTGCGGCGTAGCCGGGGGGCAGCTCGCGGGCGGCATGGATGACGCGCGATGCGGCGCCAGGGGTGCGGCTGCGGGCGGCCTCGCGCACGCGGCGGTCGAGGTCGGGCAGGCGGGGCAGGGTGGGGCCGGGCGATCTCACCTCCTCCGGCACCACGATGGCGTCGGCCGGATGGGCCAGGGTGGGGGGGGCAGGGTGGGGTGGGACCGGGGCGCCGCGGGGCAGGCGGCGCTTCAACAGCGAGTTGATCGCCGGCCCGTCGGGCAAGGTGGGCCAGCGCTCCAGCCATTCCAGCAGTTCCGCGGTGGTGGTGCGGGTGTGCGGGCCGAGATGGCGGTCGGCGAGGAGGTGGCCGAGCACGGCGATGACGACGGGGTGGTCGTGGTCGAGTGCCATGGACTGGCGCACCGCCTCGGCGATGGCGCCGCGGGATTGCAGCGCGAACAGGCGGCGCAATCGCGCGGCCTCGCTGGGCGGCAACGGCTGGGGCAGGCCGAAATCGCCGCTGCCGCGCGGTGCCAGGCGGGGCACGGCGAGCGCAGTGTCTTCGGTTGGGAGTTGCTGCTGTCCATACGCCTTCGGGACCGCGCTTGCGGCCAGGACTGCGGCGCCGAGCACGAATGCCCGAGCAACAGGAAGGCGGGAGAGCGTATGACCGATCCCTCGCATGCCCCGGGCCTACACAGGGCCTCCGGGTGCGGCAAGGGTCAAAACCGTGACGAAGGCAGAAAAATGAGACGGTGCCTGTTGTTTCAGGAGGTTCCGGGACTGAGTGAAATCAATGTCTTGTTCACGATTTGTCGAGGGTGCGGCGCAGCAGGCGCCAATCGGCCCAGGCGTCGCGCCGGACCGGTGGGGTGCGCAGCAGGTAGGACGGGTGCAGCGTGGGAAGGGTGGGTACGGGGGCATCCAGCCCCGGGATCTGCGCGGCCAGCCACTTGCCACGCATGCGTGTGATGCCGTTGCTGCTGCCGGCAATGGCCTTGGTGGCCGGGGCGCCGAGCAAGACCAGGTGGCGGGGGCGGACCAGGGCGATCTGCCGGTGGAGGAAGGGAAGGCAGACCTGGACCTCGGCATCGGTGGGGGTGCGGTTGCCGGGCGGGCGCCAGAAAACGGTGTTGGTGATGAGGCAGCGGGTGCGGTCGAGGCCGATACTGGCGAGGATGCGGTCGAGCAATTGGCCGGCGGCGCCCACGAAGGGCGTGCCGGTGCGGTCTTCCTCGGCGCCGGGACCCTCGCCGATCAGCATCAGGCCGGAATCGGGGTTGCCATCGTTGAACACCAGGTTGGTGGCGGTGGCCGAGAGGGGGCAGCCGTCGAAGGCGGCGAGGGCGGCGCGCAGTTCGTCGAGGGTGGCGCAGGCGGCGGCGATGTCGCGGGCGCGCTGGATCGCGGCGGCGGCGGGCAGGGGGAGGGCGGGGGCGGCGGCGGGGGGGCGGACGGCTTGGGTTCGTAGCACCAATGCCGGTGGAGTCGGTGCTTGCGGGGCGGGTGCTTGTGGGGCGGGAGTTGGGCGGGCGACGGATTGCGGGCGTGCGGAGGGGGCCGCCAGCCGGTCCAGCGGCAGGTCGGCCAGGGCTTCGTCGGCGCCCCATTCAAGTTGCAGGCGCAGCGCCTCGCGCATATCCAATGCCGTGTCCATGAGCCGGAGCATAGCTGGGGACTGCGCGACGAGCGAGTTTTGCGCAATCGCCGATCTGTCCGTAACCTGCGATCGCTCCCATATTCAGCGGGCAGCACGGAATGGATTCGGTCGGCGGGGCTGGGCCTCCGCCGGGCCAAGGAGGACGCATGTCAGACGCACCTGCCCGCGAGCAGATGGAATTCGACGTCGTGATCGTGGGTGCCGGGCCCTCGGGGCTGGCCGCGGCGATCCGGCTCAAACAGCTTGCACCCGAGGCGGCGGTCTGCGTGGTGGAGAAGGGGGGCGAGGTGGGCGCGCACATCCTGTCCGGCGCGATCATCGAGCCGCGCGCGCTGGAGGAGCTGCTGCCTGATTGGCGCAATAGCGACGGGCTGCCGGAGATGACGCCGGCGGGGCAGGACAAATTCCTCTACCTGACACCGGTGGCTGATATCCGGCTGCCGACGCCGCCGACGATGCACAACAAGGGCAACTACATCACCTCGCTGGGCAATGTCTGCCGGTGGCTGGCGGGGCAGGCCGAGGCGCTGGGGGTGGAGATTTATCCCGGCTTCGCCGCGTCCGAGGTGCTGGAGGAGGATGGCCGGGTGGTCGGCATCGCCACCGGCGACATGGGCATCACGCGCGACGGCGAGCAGGGGCCGAACTATGCGCCCGGCATGGAGCTGCGCGCGCGCTACACGATCTTCGCCGAGGGCTGCCGCGGGTCGCTGACCAAGCGGCTGATGCAGCGGTTCAACCTGCGCGAAGGGCGCGATCCGCAGACCTTCGGCATCGGCATCAAGGAGCTGTGGGAGATCCCGGCCGAGCAGCACAAGCCGGGGCTGGTGATCCATACCATCGGCTGGCCGGTGGACAGTGCCACCTATGGCGGGTCGTTCCTGTATCACTGGGGCAAGAACCTGGTGAGCTATGGCTACGTGGTGGGGCTGGACTACACCAACCCTTGGCTTTCGCCGTTCGAGGAGATGCAGCGGCTGAAGACGCATCCTTCCATGCGGCCGCATTTCGAGGGCGGGCGGCGCATTGCCTATGGCGCCCGGGCGATCAGCGAGGGTGGCATCCAGTCCTTGCCGAAGCTGACCTTCCCGGGCGGGTGCCTGGTGGGCGACACGGCCGGGTTCCTCAACGTGCCGAAGATCAAGGGCACGCATACGGCAATGAAGTCCGGCATGCTGGCGGCCGAGGCGGTGGCAGAGTGCCTGGGGGACGAAAGCAACCCGGCCGATCCCGTGCAGTACGAAACGCTGTTCCGCGAGAGCTGGCTGCATGACGAGTTGCAGGGGGTGCGCAACATCCGTCCGGGCTTCGCCAAGTGGGGGCTGTATGGCGGGCTGGCCGCCGCGGCCGTGGATGCGTTCCTGTTCCGCGGCAAGGCGCCGTGGACGCTGCACCATCCGCATGCTGACCACGATACGCTGAAGCCCCACACGCATGTGAAGGCGATCGAGTATCCGAAGCCGGATGGCAAGGTGACGTTCGACCGCAACTCCTCGGTGTTCATCAGCAACACCAACCACGAGGAGAACCAGCCCGGGCATCTGCGGCTGCTCGATCCGTCGAAGGCGATCGCGGTGAACTGGGAGAAGTACCGCAGCCCCGAGACGCGGTACTGCCCGGCGGGGGTATATGAGATCGTGGGCGCCGAGGCGGGCGCGCCGCGGCTGCAGATCAACGCGCAGAACTGCGTGCACTGCAAAACGTGCGACATCAAGGACCCGACACAGAACATCGACTGGGTGACGCCGGAGGGCGGCGGCGGGCCGGCCTATCCCGGGGGGATGTAGGAAGAAGCCTCCTCGACTTCGATTTAGGGGGGTAGAGGCAGACCTGGGCTCTGCCCAGACCCGCCAGGGGCCGAGCCCCTGGACCTCATCCTATTGAAAAGTACTGACGTTCCAAGGGCCGTCGGCCCTTGGTGGGTCATCCGTGGTGCGGCGTCGCGACGGCAAGGCCAAGGCATTGCCCTGGACCCACCAAAGGCCGAAGGCCTTTGGAAACCATTTTATATCAATTGGTTGGGGTCCAGGGGCTCAGCCCCTGGCGGGTCTGGGCAGAGCCCAGTCTTCCTCGTCTTCCATGAGTCGAAGTCAACGAGGATCAAGGCCCTTGGTTTGCCATGACGACGACGCTGCCGCGCTTGCGGCCGGTGTCGGCGCGGGTGTGGGCGTCGGGCAGGGCTTCGAAGGGGAACACCGCATCGATCGGCGGGCGGAAGATGCCGCGATGGGCGAGATCGGCCAGGGCGGCAAGATCGTCGGCGCGCTCGGCGGCCGGCCCCGCGAGGCAGCTTCGGCTGCCCTGGCGCCGGGCCAAAAGGTCGCCCAATCCGCCGGCGATGGCGAGGTAGCGTCCGCCTTCGGCAAGGATCGGCAGGGCGCGGCGAAAATCGAGCGCGCCCACGGCGTCGGCGACGATGTCCCAGCGGTCGGGGCCGGCGGTGATGTCGCGCACGGCGTAGTCGATCGCCTCCACCGCGCCGAACTGGCGGGCGAGGTCGAGGTTGGCCGTCGAGGTCACCGCGCTCACGATGGCGCCTTCAGCGGTGGCCAACTGCACCAGTGCCGCGCCGACGGTGCCAGAGGCGCCGATCACCAGCACGCGTTCGCCCGCGCGCAGCTTCGCCCGGCGGAGGTAGTCGCGCGCCGTTGTGCCGCCGAAGCCGAGTGCGGCGGCGGTTTCGACCGCCATGTCGGCGGGGCGCGGCACCACCATGCCGCCGGCGGGCATGCGGCAGTATTCGGCGTGGGCCCCCATCCGGAAGCCGGGGAAGGCGATCACCGGATGCCCGGGGGCGAAACGGGTGACGCCAGCGCCGATGGCCGCGACGAGGCCGGTGAGTTCCACCCCCAGCACCGCCCGGCGCGGCCGCCGCAGCCCCAGGGCCAGCCTGCCGACGAGGCCCATGCCAGGCGGCAGGTCCAGCGCGCGCACCCTCCGGTCGCCCGACGAGACGGTGGTTGCCTGCATGCGGATCAGGATATCGCCTGGCCCGGGCACGGGCATCTTCACGTCGCGCAGGGCCAGCACCTCGGGGGTGCCATAGGCAGTGGCGATCCATGCGCGCATGGTGCGGGGCAGGGGGGCGGGGCCGGCAGTCATCCGAAATTTCCTCGAGCGCCCAGCGGCGCTGCGGCGAGCGCTGAAATGTGGATCGGTGCGTCCGGGAATGCTAGCAGTGGCGTGTGGAGGCCGGCCGTGCTGTCGGCCCGGGACAGAACGCGAGGAACGGACACGATGAACGACACTGCCACGCTTGCCTTCCGGCCGCCGGTTCAGTCGGCGGAGCATTTCGATGTGCTGATCGTCGGCGCCGGCATCTCCGGCGTGGGCGGGGCCTATCACCTGACGCAGCAATGCAAGGGCACCAGCTTCGTGGTGCTGGAGGCGCAGGAGACGTTTGGCGGCACGTGGTGGACGCACAAGTATCCGGGCATCCGCTCCGACAGCGACCTGTATACCTTCGGCTACCGCTTCAAGCCATGGACCGGCACGCCGATCGCCACCGCCGAGGAGATCCGCACCTACATGGGCGAGGTGATCGCGGAGAACGGGATCGATCGCCACATCCGCTATCACCACAAGATTTCCGACGCGTCGTGGTCCAGTACGGCGAAGCGCTGGACAGTGCGGGCGACGAACACCGAGACGGGCGAGGCCAAGGTGTTCACCTGCGGCTTCCTGTGGATGTGCCAGGGCTATTACCGGCACACCGAGGGCTACACGCCGGAATGGCCGGGGATGGAGAACTTCAAGGGACAGATCATCCATCCGATGAAGTGGCCGGAGGACCTGGACTACGCCGGCAAGAAGGTGGTGGTGATCGGCTCGGGTGCCACGGCGGCGACGCTGATCCCGGCGATGGTGGACAAGGCCGCGCATGTGACGATGCTACAGCGCTCGCCGACCTATTTCCGCACCGGGCGCAATGCGATCGAGATTGCCGACGAGCTGCGCAAGCTGCAGGTGGACGAGACCTGGATCCACGAGATCGTGCGGCGCAAGATCATCTTCGAAAGCTCGGTGTTCACCCGCCGCTCGTTCGAGGAGCCGGACAAGGTGCGCGCGGAGTTGCTGGGGCTGGTGCGCCAGGCGGTGGGGCCGGACTACGACGTCGATACGCATTTCACCCCGAGCTATCGCCCGTGGCGCCAGCGCATCGCCTTCGTGCCGGATGCCGACCTGTTCCGCGGCATCGCATCGGGCAAGGCAAGCGTGGTGACCGACGAGATCGAGCGCTTCACCCAGGGCGGGATCGAGCTGAAGTCCGGCCAGATGCTGGAGGCGGACATCATCGTGACCGCCACCGGGTTCAACATGAACGTGATGGGCGACATCGCTTTCACGGTCGACGACACGCCGGTGGACTGGTCGGAGACGGTGACCTATCGCGGCATGATGTTCACCGGGGTGCCGAACCTGGCGTGGGTGTTCGGGTATTTCCGGGCGAGCTGGACACTGCGCGCCGACCTGGTGGCGGATTTCGTCTGCCGCCTGCTGAACCACATGCAGGCGACCGGCGTGCAGCAGGTGGAGGTCGGGCTGCGGGAGGAGGACCGGGACATGAAGATCCTGCCGTGGATCGACGAGGAGAACTTCAACCCGAACTACCTGCTGCGGTCGATGCACCTGTTGCCGAAGCGGGGCGACAGCAAGGACTGGGCGCATACCCAGGACTACTGGAACGAGAAGGACGAGTTTCCGAAGATCGACCTTTCGGACACGGCGTTCCGCTACGCATAGGCACGGCGCGCCACGACCGGAACACGGGGGCGGCGCGCAGGTGCCGCCCTTTTCTGGTTCGGGCCCTTTTCTGGTTCGGGGGGGCGGGACGTGTGGCATGCTTGAACGCCGCGAGAGGATTATCTGCATGCGCACCGTCCGGCTGATTGCCGCCCTGTTGTTGCTGTCCCCTGCTCCGCTGTGGGCCCAAGGGGGAGCCGAAGGCGTGCCGGTGCTGCGGCGGGTGATGCTGTCCTCCGGTGGGGTGGCCTATGTGGAATACCAGGCGCAGGTGAACGGAGAGGCGATGCTGCGCCTGCCGGTGCCGCTGGAGCAGGTGGACGACGTGCTCAAGTCCCTCGTGGTGTTCGACGCGCGCGGCGGCGTGGGCGGGGCGACGCTGCCGGGGCTGGACGGGACGCGGGCGGCGTTCGGCGACGTGCCGTTCGGGCCGGAGGCGCTGGAGGATGTGCTGGCCTATCTGAACGCGCTGCGCGGCGTGGAGATGGAGGTGCGCGGGGCGCGGCCGATGTCTGGCCGGTTGTTGCGCGCCGAGCGGGTGCCCGAGGTCGCCGTTCGCGATGGGGCCGTTCGCGACGGGGCGGTGGCGCGCACGCGGGTGACGCTGCTGACCGCCGACGGGCTGCGCCAGTTCGTGCTGGAGGAGGTGGAGTCGGTGCAGGTGGCCAACCCGGTGCTGCGCGGGCGGATCGCGCGGGCGCTGGAGGCCATGCGGCGCGATGCCGGGCAGGAGGCGCGGGTGCTGACCCTGCGCGCGCCGGGCGAAGGCAGCCGGGAGGTGCGCGTCGGATATGTGGTCGGGGCGCCGCTGTGGAAGGTGAGCTACCGGGTGGGGCTGCCGGCGCGGGATGGCGAGCCGGCGCGGCTGCAGGGCTGGGCGGTGCTGGAGAACACCACTGGCGCGGACTGGAACGGTGTCGCGGTCGCGCTGCAATACGGCAACCCGGTGACGTTCCGCCAGGCGCTGTACCGCAGCTATTTCGTGCAGCGGCCGGAGGTGCCGGTGGAGGTGCTGGGGCGCATCCTGCCGGGCGTGGACACGCGCGCGACGGCCGCGGAGGGGCCGGCCACGCGAGGGATTCGGCCGGTGCCCGCCCCCGCCCCCCCGAGTGCCGCGGGCGCGCTGATGGCACAGTTGCGGCCCGAGGCGCGTGCGGCGATGGCCCCACCGTCCGACGCCGCCGCGGCTACGGAGGGCGCACAGGAGACGGTGTTCGCGCTGCCGTCGCCGGTGACGCTGGCGGCGGGGCATACGGCGACGCTGCCGATCCTGGACCGCACCGCCACAGCGCGGCGGGTCGGGCTGGTGCAGCCGGGGCGGGCGCACCCGCTGGCGTCGATCCGGCTGACCAACGACACCGCGACGAGCCTGCCGGCCGGCGTGCTGACGCTGTACGACCCGGCGTCCCCGGCGATGTTCGCGGGCGATGCGCGGCTGGGCGGGCTGCCGGCGGGGGAAAGCCGGCTGTTGTCGTTCGCGGAGGATCTGCGCACCGAGGTGCGGTGGCGCCAGGAGGACGCGCGCAGCCTGGCGGCGGTGTCGGCCAGCCAGGGGGTGTTGCGGGTCGATGAACGGCTGCGCATCACGACGCAGGTGACCCTGGTGGCGCCGGCGACGGAGCCGCGCGAGTTGTTGGTGGAAGTCGCGAAGCTGGCCGGCGGGGTGCTGGTGCCCGATGCCGCGCTGGTGCCAGTCGAGGAGACGGCGGCGGCGCGGCGCTTCGCGGTCAGCCTGAAGCCCGGGGAGCAACGCACCCTGGTAGTGCGCCAGGACCGGATCATCCGCGAAAGCATCGGGCTCCTGCAAGGCGAGCAGGTGGTGGCCCGGGTGATCGGGATGCAGGGGCTGGACCCCGCTTCGTGGGCGGCGTTGCAGCGCCTGGTCGAATTGCGCGCGGCGGTGTCGACGAAGGCGGCGGAAGTCGAGGCGCTGGCGGAGCGGGCGACGGAGATCGATGCCGACCAGGAACGCGTGCGCCGCAACCTCGGCGCGGTGCCGGCGGCCGATGCGATGCACGGGCGGCTGCTGCGCCAGTTGGAGGCGCTGGAGAACCGCATGGACGAGGTGCGGCGCAATCAGGCGCAGGCACGCGCGGCGGCGGTGCAGGCGCAGCGTGAGTTGGAAATGGCGATCTCGCGGCTGGCACTTTAGGAAGCAAGCATGTTCTTTTTTGAAAAAAAGAACCAAAAAACTTTCGTCCATTTGCGCCCTGGCCAGGAACATCTAACCGGGCGCAAATGGATGAAGTCTTTTTTGCTTCTTTTTTATTCAGAAAAAAGAAGATTCTTGCTGTCTTGCGCCACATGACCCGTTTCTCCTTTGTCACCCTGCTGCGCGAGGCGTTGCGTGGCCACACTGGCTGGGGTCCGCAATGGCGCGATGCGCAGCCGAAGGCGGCGTATGACGTGGTGATCGTCGGTGCCGGCGGGCATGGGCTGGCCACCGCGTTCTACCTGGCGGCCGAATGCGGCGTGCGCAACATCGCCGTGGTGGAGAAGGGCTGGCTGGGTGGCGGCAACACCGCGCGCAACACCACGATCATCCGCAGCAACTACCTGTGGGAGGAGAGCGAGGCGATCTACGAGCACAGCATGAAGCTGTGGGAGGGCCTGTCGCACGCGCTCAACTACAACACGATGTATTCGCCGCGCGGGGTGATGATGCTGGCGCACAACGTGCACGACGAGCAGGTGCTGAAGCGCCACGTGCACGCCAACCGCCTGGCCGGGATCGACAACGAATACCTCTCGCCGGCGGAGGCGCGTGCGTTCTGCCCGATCCTGGAGATCGGGCCCGGGCTGCGCTATCCGGTGCTGGGGGCGGCGTTGCAGCGCAGGGGGGGCGTGGCGCGGCATGATGCGGTGGCCTGGGGCTACGCGCGCGCTGCTTCCGCGCTGGGCGTGGACATCATCCAGAACTGCGCGGTCACCGGCATAAGGCGCGCCGCTGATGGGGCGGTGGCCGGGGTGGAGACGGAGCGCGGGTTCATCGCCGCACCGAAGGTGGGCGTGGTGGCGGCGGGCCATACCTCCGTGCTGATGGCGATGGCCGGGGTGCGGATGCCGCTGGAGAGCTTTCCGTTGCAGGCCCTGGTGAGCGAGCCGGTGAAGCCGGTGATGCCGTGCGTGGTGATGTCCAATACAATCCACGCCTACATGTCGCAGTCGGACAAGGGGGAGCTGGTGATCGGGGCGGGCACGGATGTTTACACCTCCTATTCCCAGCGCGGCGGGCTGCATGTCGCGACCGATACGCTGGAGGCGGTGTGCGAGCTGTTTCCGGTCGTACGGCGCCTGCGGATGCTGCGGTCCTGGGGCGGGATCGTGGACGTGACGCCGGACCGCTCGCCGATCATCGGCACCACGCCGGTGGCGGGCCTGTTCGTGAATTGCGGCTGGGGCACCGGCGGGTTCAAGGCGACGCCGGGTTCCGGCCACGTGTTCGCGCACACCATTGCCAAGGGCGCGCCGCACCCGATCGCCGCCCCCTTCGCGCTGGATCGGTTCCGCACCGGCCGGCTGATCGACGAGGCCGCGGCGGCGGCGGTGGCGCACTGATGCTGCTGATCCACTGCCCCTATTGTGCGATGGCGCGGCCGGAGGCGGAGTTCCGCCATGCCGGGGAGGCGCATGTGCTGCGGCCGCTGGACCCGGCTTCGCTCGGCGACGCGGCGTGGGCCGAGTTCCTGTATTACCGCGACAATCCGCGCGGGGTAACAGCGGAGCGCTGGCGGCATGTGCATGGCTGCGGCCGGTTCCTGAACGCGCTGCGCGATACCGTGAGCGACCGCATCCTCGTGACCTACCGCGCCGGCGAGGCGCGGCCCTCATGATCGGGTCGCCACGCCATGACGGGATGATGCAGCGGCTGCTGGTCGGGAAGATGTTCCAGGGCCGGATGCTGCCCGACAGCATGCGCACCGAGGCAGGCGGGCGGGTGGAGCGGCGCACCGACATCCGCTTCAGCTTCGACGGGACGGATTATCTCGGCTGCGCCGGCGATACGCTGGCCTCGGCACTGCTCGCCAACGGGGTGCACCTGGTCGGGCGGTCGATGAAGTATCACCGGCCGCGCGGTATCCTGTCGGCCGGCGCGGAGGAGCCGAACGCGCTGGTGACAGTGCGGCGCGACGGCGGGCGCACAACGCCGAACCTGCGCGCGACGCAGGTGGAGCTGTACGAGGGGCTGGAGGCGCGCAGCCAGAACCGGTGGCCGTCGCTGGACACGGATGTCGGCGCGCTGGCCTCGCTGGCAGCACCGCTGCTGTCGGCGGGGTTCTTCTACAAAACCATGATGGGGCCGCGCGGCGCGGGCCTGTGGCACCGGATGTTCGAGCCGTTGGTGCGGCGCGCGGCCGGGGTGGGGCGGGCACCGGATGCGGCGGACCCCGACCGATACGCGCGGTTCCATGACCATTGCGAGGTGCTGGTGGTGGGCGCGGGGCCGGCCGGCATTGCCGCGGCGCTGGCGGCGGGCCGGGCCGGCGGGCGGGTGATCCTGTGCGACGAACAGGCCGAGCCCGGCGGCGCGCTGCTGACCGAGATCGCGGCCTTCGTCGACGCCATCCCGGCGCGGGACTGGCTGGCGCGCAGCCTGGGCGAGTTGGCGGCGATGGGCAATGTGCGGGTGATGCCGCGCACCACGGCGTTCGGCATCTATCCGCACAACCTGGTGGGCCTGGCGGAGCGGGTGACCGACCACCTGGCCACGCCCGATCCGGACCTGCCGCGCGAGCGGCTTTGGCAGGTGCGCGCGCAGCGTGTGGTGCTGGCGGCAGGCGCCATCGAGCGGGCGCTGGTGTTCCCGGGCAACGACCGGCCGGGGGTGATGCTGGCTGGGGCGGCGCGCGACTACCTGCTGCGCTACGGCGTGAAAGTGGGCAACAGGGTGGTGATTGCGACCGCCTGCGACAGTGCCTATCGCGCGGCACTCGACCTCGCGGCCGCGGGGGTGGAGGTGAAGCTGGTGCTGGATTTGCGACCGGCCGCGGACGGCCCCCTGCCGGCGGCGGTAAGGGCAGCGGGCATCTCGGTGCTTCCGGGCGGGCGCGTTCTGGATACCCATATGAAACGAAATCGAATCGATTCCGTGCTGCTGGGCCGCGGCGATGACGGGCGCACGCGCTGGTTCGACTGCGATGCGCTGCTAATGGGAAATGGCTGGACGCCGTCGGTGCACCTGTTCGCCCAGGCCGGCGGCGTGCTGCGCTGGCATGAGGGCCGCACCTTCCTGCCGGGCGAGGCGGTGGCCGCCGTGGACTGCATCGGCGCCTGCAACGGCGCGGCGGGGTTGGCGGAATCGCTGCTCCAGGGGGCGGCGGCGTTCGGCGCGCCTGGGCCGGCGGTGGCAGGCGCGCTGGATGGGGCTGCTGGCCCTGCGATCGTCGACGGGGCAGACGCCAAGGCCTTCGTCGATTTCCAGAACGACGTGACGGCGCGCGACGTGCGCCAGGCGGTGGGCGAGGGCTTCCGCAGCATCCAGCACATCAAGCGCTACACCGCCGGCGGGCTGGGGACGGACCAGGGCAAGACCGGCAACATGAACCTGATGCTGCTGGCCGCCGCGGCGCGGGGCGAGGCGGTGGCGGCGGTGGGGACCACGACGTTCCGCCCGCCCTATACGCCGGTGACGTTCGGCACGCTGGCGGGGTCCGCACGCGGCGCGCTGTTCGATCCCGTGCGCACAACGGCGATGCACGCGCAAGCGGTGGCCGAGGGCGCGGTGTTCGAGGATGTCGGCCAGTGGAAGCGGGCGCGCTACTTTCCCCGGCCGGGCGAGGACATGCATGCGGCGGTGGCACGCGAAGTGTCGGCGACCCGCGCTTCGGTCGGGATGTTCGATGCCTCAACGCTGGGCAAGATCGAGGTGGTCGGCCCCGATGCGGGCGTGTTCCTTGACCGAATCTACGTCAACCGGCTGGCCGACCTTTCTGTCGGGCGCTGCCGCTATGCGGTGATGCTGTCCGAGGCCGGGTTCGTGATGGACGACGGCGTGGTGGCGCGGCTGGCCGACGACCGGTTCCACATCACCACCACCACCGGCGGTGCGGCGCAGGTGCTGCACCACATGGAGGATTACCGCCAGACCGAGTGGCCGGAGCTGCGCGTCTGGCTCACCTCCACCACCGAGCACTGGGCGGTGATCGCCGTGCAGGGGCCGCGCGCGCGCGAGGTGCTGGCGCCATTGGCCGTGGGCGATCTCGCACTGCCGCACATGGCGGTGCGCGCCATGCGGGTGGCCGGCGTGGCGGCGCGGCTGATGCGGGTGAGCTTCACCGGCGAGACGGGGTTCGAGGTGAACGTGCCGGCCGGGCAGGGGGCGCAGGTCTGGGATGCGATCCGTGCCCGGGTGGCGGCCGTCGGCGGCACCGTCTATGGCACCGAGGCGATGCATGTGATGCGCGCAGAGAAGGGCTATCTCATCATCGGGCAGGAGACGGACGGCACCGTGACGCCCGCCGATCTCGGCCTGCCGGAAGGGCGGGCGAAGGCGGATTTCGTCGGCAAGCGTTCGCTGTCGCGGCCGGACATGGGTGCCGCGGACCGCCGCCAGCTGGTCGGGCTGCTGACCGACGATCCGCGGGTGGTGCCGGAGGAGGGCGCGCAATTGGTGTCGGCCGCGAACCCAGCCCCTGGCACGCCGGCGTTCGGGCACGTGACCTCGGCCTATCACAGCCCGGCGCTCGGCCGGTCGATCGCGCTGGCGCTGCTGGCCGGCGGGCGGGCGCGGCTGGGCGAGCGGCTGTTCGTGGCCGGGCCGCGCGGCGGGATCGCAGTGACAGTGGGCGCCCCGGTGTTCCTCGATCCCGAAGGAACGCGGCTGCGTGGTTGAGATTGTCGAAGCCCCAGCCTTCGTTCGCTTGCTGCTGCGCGGAGACGCGACGGTGGCGGCGCGGGCCGGCGCGGCGTTCGGGGTCGCGCTGCCTCTCACCCCTTGCCAGGCGGCGGAGGCGGGCGTGCGCGCCGCGCTGTGGCTGGGGCCGGATGAGTGGCTGCTGCTGGCGCCGTCGGGCGAGGAGGCCGAAGCCGGGCTCGCCGCCGCGCTGTCGGGAACGGCGCACAGCCTGGTCGATGTGTCGGACGGCTTCGCGGCGCTGATGCTGTGCGGGGCGATGGCGGAGCGGGTCTTGTCCGCAGGCTGCCCCCTAGACCTGCATGACGCGGCGTTTCCGGTGGGAATGGCCACGCGCTCCGTGCTGGGACGCGTGGGCATCACGCTGTGGCGGCGTGGGCCGCAGGAATGGCGGGTGGAGGTGGGGCGGTCGCTGGCCGCCCATGCTCGCGCGTTCCTGGCGGAGGCGGCACGGGGACTGCCTGGCTTCTAGGCAGGCGGGCGGCCCGCTCGGCACTTGGCTCTTGCGCGCCGCGCCATAGCATGATTTGGCAACACCTTCGCGCCCCGTCCTGCCACTTTGGCCGGGAGGCGCCGCACCTGAACAAGAACCGTCCGCCCGTGCAGGTGGAAGGGGGAGTGACCGCGATGGAACCGACCGATTGGGTCGACCTGCCCGCACGGCAGGGGCTCTACGATCCCGCCAACGAGCATGACGCCTGTGGCGTCGGCTTTGTCGCGAACATCAAGGGCGCCAAATCGCACGACATCATCCGACGCGGGCTGCAGATCCTGGTCAACCTGGATCATCGCGGCGCGGTGGGCGCCGACCCGCTGGTGGGCGACGGTGCCGGCTGCCTGATCCAGATTCCCGATGCGCTGCTGCGCCATTGGGCCAAGGCCAACGACATCATGCTGCCGCCGCCGGGCCGCTATGCGGTGGCGATGTGCTTCCTGCCGCGCGACAAGGACTCCCGCCGGACGGCCGAGGCGCTGGTGGCACAGCTGGTGAAGGCCGAGGGCCAGGCGCTGCTGGGCTGGCGCGACGTGCCGACCGACACTTCGGGCCTGGGCGAGCGGGTGCTGGAAACGATGCCGGTGATGCGCCAGGCCATCGTTGCGTGCAGCACCGCCATCCGCGACCAGGATGCGTTCGAGCGCAAGATCCTGGCGATCCGCAAGCAGGTGCTGAACAACGTTCGCGACCTCGCCACCAGGAACCGCCAACCGGGGCTGGCGGAGTTGTACATGCCGTCGTTCAGCACCCGTACCGTGGTGTACAAAGGGCTGCTGCTGGCGCCGCAGGTACAAAGCTTCTACGCCGACCTGCGCAACCCGCTGTGCGAGAGCGCGCTGGCCCTGGTGCATCAGCGCTTCTCCACCAACACCTTCCCCTCCTGGCGCCTAGCCCACCCCTATCGCTTCATCGCCCACAACGGCGAAATCAACACGGTGCGCGGCAACGTCAACTGGATGTTCGCCCGCCGGCATTCGATGTCCTCGCCGCTGCTGGGGGCCGACCTCGACAAGATGTGGCCGCTGATCCCGCACGGGCAAAGCGACACGGCGTGCCTGGACAACGCGCTCGAGATCCTGATCGCCGGCGGCTATTCGCTGGCGCATGCGATGATGATGCTGATCCCGGAGGCCTGGGCCGGCAACCCGTTGATGGACGCGCAGCAGCGCGCCTTCTACGAATACTACGCCGCCCTGATGGAGCCGTGGGACGGGCCGGCCGCCATCGCCTTCACCGACGGCCGCCAGATCGGCGCCACGCTGGACCGCAACGGCCTGCGCCCCGCCCGCTACCTGATCACCGACAACGACCTGGTGATCCTGTCGAGCGAAACCGGCGTGCTGCCGGTGCCGGAGGAGCGCGTGCTGCGCAAGTGGCGCCTGCAGCCGGGCAAGATGCTGCTGATCGACCTGGAGCAAGGCCGCATCATCGATGACGCCGAGATCAAGGAGAAGCTGGCCAGCGAGCACCCCTACGAGGAATGGCTGAAGGCCACCCAGGTGAAGCTGGAGGACCTGCCGGACGCCGAGGAGCCTAACGGCCACGCTTCAGACAACGCCAGCGCCCTGAACCGCCTACAGGCCTTCGGCTACACACAGGAGGACATGCAGTTCTTCCTGGAGCCGATGGCGCGCGAAGGCGACGACCCGATCGGCTCGATGGGCACCGACACGCCGATCGCGGTGTTCTCCGGCAAGCCCAAGCTGCTCTACAACTACTTCAAGCAGAACTTCGCGCAGGTGACCAACCCGCCGATCGACTCCACCCGCGAGGAGCTGGTGATGTCGCTCGTGTCGATGATCGGCCCGCGGCCGAACCTGCTCGGCCACCATGCCGGCACGCATTACCGCCTGGAGGTCAGCCAGCCGGTGCTGGCCAATGCGGAACTGGCCAAGATCCGCCACATCTCGTCCCAGATCGGCGGCGCCTTCCGCGCGGCCACCATCGACGCGACCTGGCTCGCCAGCGAAGGGGCCGCCGGCATGGAGCGCGCGGTCGAGCGCATCTGCCGCGAGGCGACCGAGGCGGTGCTGGCCGGGCACAACATCCTGATCCTGTCCGACCGCGCGGTTTCCGCCGAGCGCATCGCGGTGCCCGCCCTGCTGGCCACGGCCGCGGTGCATCACCACCTGATCCGCCAGGGCCTGCGCACCAGCACCGGGCTTGTGGTCGAAACCGGCGAGGCGCGCGAGGTACACCATTTCTGCGCGCTGGCCGGCTACGGCGCCGAGGCGGTGAACCCCTGGCTCGCCTTCGACACGCTGGAGCAGCTGCGAGTGGCCGAGGCGATGGCGCTTACCGCTTACGAGGTGCGCAAGAACTTCATCAAGGCGATCGGCAAGGGCATCCTGAAGGTGATGTCCAAGATGGGCATCTCCACCTACCAGTCCTATTGCGGCGCCCAGATCTTCGACGCCGTCGGCCTGTCCAGCGCCTTCATCGAGAAGTGCTTCACCGGAACCGCCACCACCATCGAGGGCGCGGGCATGGCGGAGGTCGCGGCCGAAACCGTGCTGCGCCACCGCCAGGCCTATGGCGAGGAGCTGGTCTATCGCGACATGCTCGATCCCGGCGGGGACTATTCCTTCCGCCTGCGCGGCGAGGACCATGTCTGGGCGCCCGACACGGTCGCCGATCTGCAGCACGCGGTGCGGGGCAATGCGGCCGATGCCTACAAGCGGTTCGCCGCGCGCATCAACGACCAGGGCGCCAAGGACCCGACCGGAAGGCTGCTGACAATCCGCGGCCTGATGGAGTTCCGCGCCGGCACCCCGGTGCCGCTGGCGGAGGTGGAGCCGGCGAGCACGATCGTGAAGCGCTTCGCCACCGGTGCCATGAGCTTCGGCTCGATCTCGCGTGAGGCGCACACCACGCTCGCCATCGCCATGAACCGCATCGGCGCCAAGTCCAACACCGGCGAAGGCGGCGAGGAAGCCGACCGCTACGTGCGGATGGCCAACGGCGACAGCATGCGTTCGGCGATCAAGCAGGTGGCATCGGGAAGGTTCGGCGTCACCATCGAATACCTGGTCAACGGCGACGACATCCAGATCAAGATGGCCCAGGGTGCGAAGCCCGGCGAGGGCGGCCAGCTGCCCGGCCACAAGGTGGACAAGAACATCGCCCGCGTGCGCTACGCCACGCCAGGCGTGGGCCTGATCTCGCCGCCGCCGCACCACGACATCTACTCGATCGAGGACCTCGCCCAACTCATCCACGACCTCAAGAACGCCAATCCGCGCGCCCGCATCTCGGTGAAGCTGGTCTCCGAGGTCGGCGTCGGCACCGTCGCCGCCGGTGTCTCCAAGGCGCGCGCCGACCATGTGACGATCTCCGGCTTCGAGGGTGGCACCGGCGCCTCGCCGCTCACCTCGCTCACCCATGCCGGCTCGCCGTGGGAAATCGGCCTGGCCGAAACCCAGCAGACGCTGGTGCTGAACGGCCTGCGCGGCCGCATCGCCGTCCAGGTCGATGGCGGCCTGCGCACCGGGCGGGACGTGGTGATCGGCGCACTGCTGGGGGCGGACGAGTTCGGCTTCGCCACCGCGCCGCTGATCGCCGCCGGCTGCATCATGATGCGCAAGTGCCACCTCAACACCTGCCCGGTCGGCATCGCCACGCAAGACCCAATGCTGCGCGCGCGCTTCACCGGCACGCCGGAGCACGTGATCAACTACTTCTTCTTCGTCGCCGAGGAAGTGCGCGAGCTGATGGCCCGGCTCGGTTTCCGCACCATCAACGAAATGATCGGGCGCGTGGACCGGCTGGACATGCGCCGCGCGCTCGACCACTGGAAGGCCGCCGGCGTCGACCTCTCGCGCATCCTGCACCAGGTGCCGGCGCGCGAGGGCGTCGCGATCTGGAACAGCGAGCGCCAGGTGCACCACCTGGAGCGCGCGCTCGACATGGAGCTGATCGGTGCCGCCCGCCCGGCACTCGACAGGGGTGAGCGCGTTCGCATCAGCCGGGACATCCGCAACGTCCACCGCACCGTCGGCACCATGCTGTCCGGCGAGATCGCCCGGCGCCACGGCCATGCCGGCCTGCCGCCGGGCACCATCGAGATCGCCCTGCGCGGCACGGCTGGGCAGAGCCTTGGCGCCTTCCTGGCCCACGGCATCACGCTCGATCTCCAGGGCGACGCCAACGACTATGTCGGCAAGGGGCTTTCGGGTGGGCGGGTGATCGTGCGCCAGCCGGCCGGCGTCATGCGCGATCCGACGCAGAACATCATCGTCGGCAACACCGTGCTGTATGGCGCGATCGCCGGCGATGCGTTCTTCCAGGGCGTCGCCGGCGAACGCTTCGCGGTGCGCAACTCGGGCGCCGTCGCGGTCGTGGAAGGCACCGGCGACCACGGCTGCGAATACATGACCGGGGGCGTGGTGGTGGTGCTCGGCGAAACCGGCCGCAACTTCGCCGCCGGCATGTCGGGTGGCATCGCGTATGTGTATGACCCAGAGGGCCGCTTCGCACCACTGGCCAACACCGCGATGGTCGATCTCGAAACAGTCGCCGCCGATGGCGATGCCGACGACCCGGAGGCGCCCGTCGCCGAGCCGCCCAGCGTCACCGACAACGGCATGGGCGACCCGCTGCGCTTCGATGCGCTGCGCCTGCGTATCCTGGTGGAACGCCATGCGCGCCTCACCGGCTCGGCCCGGGCGAAAGCACTGCTGGCCGACTGGGACCGCAGCCTGTCGCACTTCGTCAAGGTGATGCCGCGCGACTATCGCCGCGCCATGATCGAGCTGCGGGCGGAACGCCACGCGCTCGCCGTGGCCGCGCAATAAGGAGACGGGAACGATGGCCAAGCCCACCGGCTTCCTGGAGATCGAGCGCCGCGAGCGCGGCTACCGCAAGGTGGCGGAGCGTGTCGCCAGCTACGACGAATTCGTCGTGCCGCTGGGCGACGAGGGCGTCGCGGCGCAGGCCACGCGCTGCATGGATTGCGGCATTCCGTTCTGCCACAACGGCTGCCCGGTCAACAACCTGATCCCCGACTGGAACAGCCTGGTGCATCGCGGCCAGTGGCAGTCCGCCCTGCGCACGTTGCATTCCACCAACAATTTCCCGGAGTTCACCGGCCGCATCTGCCCCGCGCCCAGCGAGGCCGCCTGCACGCTCAACATCGACAACAACCCCGTCACCATCAAAACGGTCGAATGCGCCATCGTCGACAAGGGGTGGGAGGAAGGCTGGATCCTGCCGCTGCCGCCCACAAGGCGCACCGGCAAGCGCGTGGCCATCGTCGGCTCCGGCCCGGCCGGCCTGGCCGCCGCCCAACAACTTGGCCGCGCCGGCCATGCGGTCACGGTGTTCGAGAAATCGGACCGCATCGGCGGCCTGCTGCGCTATGGCATCCCCGACTTCAAGATGGCCAAGCCCCTGATCGACCGGCGCATGGCACAGATGGAGGCCGAAGGCGTGGAGTTCCGCACCCGCATCGAGATCGGCCGCGACGTGACGCTGGCCTCGCTGCAGGAACGCTTCGATGCCGTCGTGCTGGCCGGCGGCGCCGAACAGCCGCGCGACCTCGAAGTGCCGGGCCGCGAACTCGACGGCATCCACTTCGCGATGGACTTCCTCACCCAGCAGAACAAGCGCAACGCCGGCGACAGCGAGCCGGTCGCCGCACCCGCCGGCACCATCACCGCCCGCGGCAAGCACGTCGTCGTCATCGGCGGCGGCGACACCGGCAGCGACTGCATCGGCACCTCGATCCGCCAGGGTGCGGCCCGCGTCACCCAGCTGGAAATCATGCCGCAGCCGCCGGAGATGGAGAACAAGGCGCTCACCTGGCCGGACTGGCCGCTGAAGCTGCGCACCAGCCACGCCCACGAGGAAGGCGCGGCGCGGGACTTCGCCGTGCTGACCCGCAAGGCCGTCGGCATCCACGGCCGCGTCGAGGCGCTGGAATGCGTCCGCGTCGAATGGGTGCGCGGCGCGGGCGGGCGCATGGCGATGCAAGACGTGCCCGGCAGCACCCTCCGCCTCCCCGCCGACCTCGTCCTGCTGGCCATGGGCTTCACCGGCCCGCGCGTGCCCGGCCTCGTGGAACAGTCCGGCGCAGCACTGGACCCGCGCGGCAACGTGCAGGCCACCGACCGCGACTACCGCACCAGCCAGCCGAAAATCTTCGCCGCCGGCGACATGCGGCGCGGCCAGTCGCTGGTCGTCTGGGCCATCCGCGAAGGCCGCCAATGCGCCCGCGCGGTGGACGAGGCGCTGATGGGGCGCACGCTGCTGCCCAGATAATACCAACCCTTGGAATGCCTGACTCGTCCCGGCAGCCCGCCCCCTCCCCCGTCATCCTGAGCGGAGCGAAGGATCCACGCTTTCGTCGCCGGCGCCGAAGTTTTGGCCAGTGTAACATGGGTCAATTGAAACAGGGGCTGGTATAAGAAGGCAAGCAGTTCTTTTTTAAAAAAAAGAACCAAAAAACTTTTATCCATTTGCACTTGTCTCTCCTTGGAGGGACGAATGCAAATGGATAAAGTCTTTTTTGCTTCTTTTTTCTTCAGAAAAAAGAAGACCCTTTTATCCTGCGTTGCAGCCTGGGAGGCATGAGATCTCATACCAATCGGCCGAATGATCGACCTATACCGAAGCTAAACCTGGGCTCTGCGCAGACCCGCCTGGTCCGGCGCGCGCCTTCGCGCGACGGGCCGAGCCCCTGGACCTCAACTCATTGAAAATGAATGGGGTTCCAAGGGCCTCCGGCCCTTGGTGGGTCCTCCGCGGCGCGACTTCGCGTCGCGACGGCAAAGCCCTGGCCTTTTCTCTCTTCATGGGTCAGTCATTTGGTCGGTTGGTATCATCACTGTTCCGAGCACGTACGGGAATTTTTGCCTTGTCCATCGGCATTAAATATGCAAATATTCCCGGTGATGCCCCATCAACCCGCCGCTCCGGTCGAAGCCGACGCACTGCGCCATTTGGCGCAGGCGACCACGCACGCCCGGATTCCGGCGGCGCTGAAGCTCCTGCTGCTGGCCCTGCTCGCCGCCTTCTCCCTGGCGGATCGTGCCGGCCGCACGCTGCGCCGCCCGCGCAAGGACTGGTATCCCTCCCCCGCATTCGAAGCTGACGAAAACTCGCAGTCCGTCTGGGATGCGCGCGCCTTGCGCCAGATTCGTCGCATCCGCGCCTGGATCGGCTGGATTCTGCGCTGCGACCGGGCCGAGGGCATGGCCCTGTCCGGCCAGCGCGCCCTCGCCCCATGCCCCACCCGCGCCGCCCGCGCGCCTCCATGGCCGGCGCGCGCCCACAACCACCCCAAATCCGTCGCCAAAACCCCGCACCAAGCGGCGAAGACTCATGCCCAAAGCCCATCGCCATGGCTGGCAAGGATCGCGGGCTGGATCATGCGGGGCTCCCCCGGCGTCAGTCGAAGAAGCCTTTGTCCTCTTCGGCGAGGTGCATCTGAGCCTTGCCGACATCGAAGTCCACCCCCAGCCCGGGCCGGTCCGGCACGGCGATGAACCCGTCGCGCACCTCCGGCACGCCCACCAGAATCTCGCTCCACCACCCCGGCCGCACCGCCGGCAGTTCGAAGGCGATGTAATTGTCCGGCAACGCCGCACACACCTGCACCAGCGCCGCCGTGCCCAGCAGCCCATCCGCAATCCCATGCGGCGCCATCATCACCCCGTGCAGGTCGGCATACTCCGCCACCCACTTCAACTCCGCCAACCCACCGATGTCGCACGGGTCCGGCCCGATCACCCGCACCGCCTTGGTCTCGATGAGGTCGCGAAAATTCTGGCGCAGGTAGATCTGCTCGCCGGTATGGGTGGGCGTGGTCGTCGCCCGCGTCACCTCGCGATACAAATCGGCGCTGACATGCGGCGAGTAGTCGCCGGTGATCATGTCCTCCAGCCACACCAGGTTGAACCGCTCCAGCGCCCGGCCCAGGCGGATGGCGTCCGGCACAGTCATGCCCGGGCCGCAATCCAGCGCCAGCCCGATCTCGTCGCCCAGCACCGCCTTCATCGCTGCAACGCAGTCCACGATGTGCGACAGGCCGCGCTCGGTCAGCAGGCCGCGGTCGATCCAGGAATGGAACGGTGTCGGCCGGTGCTCGCCGAGGTGGAAGCCCGGAACGGCGTTGCGCATGCCGGAATGGAAGCCGATGCCCTGCTTCACCAGCGTGAACCCGTGCGGTGCGGCCTTCATGTCGGCCACCGCGCGGGCGAAATCCGCGGGCGCGAAGCCTGGCATTGGCGCGCGCACGCCACCATTGTAGACCCGCACCCGGTCGCGCACCTTGCCGCCCAACAGCTTGTGCACCGGCACGCCCGCCGCCTTGCCCGCGATGTCCCACAGCGCGATCTCGATGGCGCTCACCGCCGCCCCCCAGGGCTTGAACGCCCCGCGCGGCCGCAGCTTGATCATCAGCCGTTCCACCAGCGTCGGGTCCTCGCCCAACGCCGCCTCGCGCAGCATGGCGACATGCGACTTGATGTACGGCTTGGTGTATTCCACCGGGCCAAAGCCGCTCAGCCCGGCATCGGTGCAGACACGGACAACGGGATTCTCGCCGATGATGGCGCAACGGATATCGGTGATCTTCATGGCGCGTGATGCTCCGGGGCAGGGGGGCCTCGCCAACGTGCCACCGCGCGCCCACCTTGCGAAGCGTGGAGGCCAGCGAAGTGTCTGACATCGGCGAAACACGGCAGCGGCGCGACCTCGGCCCGCTGCTAGTGCTGCTGGGCTACCTGCGCCCCTACGCCTGGCGCGTACTCGGCGCAACCGTGGCGCTGCTGGTCGCCGCCGGCATGGTGCTCGGCCTCGGCCAGGGACTGCGCCAGCTGATCGACCACGGCTTCGGCATGGCATCGCCGGCGGAACTCGACCGCGCCGCCCTGCTGATGTTTGCCGTGGTGGCCGTGCTGGCCGGCGCCACCTTCTGCCGGTTCTACCTGGTCTCCTGGCTCGGCGAGCGCGTGGCGGCCGATATTCGCCGCGACGTGTTCGGCCGCGTGATCGCCCTGTCGCCCGAGTTCTTCGAAACCGCGCGCACCGGGGACATCCTCTCGCGCATGACCGCCGATGTCGGGGTGCTGCAGGCCTTGGTCGGCTCGGCGATCTCGCAGTGGCTGCGCAATGCGCTGATGCTGGTCGGCGCGCTGGCGATGCTGGTGGTCACCAGCCCGAAGCTGGCCGGCGTGGTGGTGCTGGTGGTGCCCATCGTCGTGGTGCCGGCCATCCTGTTCGGCCGCCGCGAACGCCGCCTGTCGCGCACCGCGCAGGAACGCATCGCCGATCTCGGCGCCTACGCGGAGGAGGCGGTCGGCTTCCTGCGTACCGTCCAGGCCTTCACCCACGAGCCGATCGACCGTGCCCGCTTCGGCGAGCGCGTGGAACAGTCCGTCGCCGCCGCCCAGGCGCGCATCCGCACCCGCGCCATCCTGATCCTGCTGGTCATCCTGCTCGGCTTCGGCGCCATCACCTTCAGCCTGTGGGTCGGCGGGCGCGACGTGCTGGCCGGGCGCATCACCGGCGGCGAGCTGTCCGCCTTCGTGTTCTACGCCGTGCTGCTCGCCAGCTCGGGGGCTACAATGAGCGAGATCTGGGGCGAGGTGCAGCGCTCCGCCGCCGCCGCCGAGCGCATCGTGGAACTGCTGCGCGCCCGCCCCACCATCGCCGTGCCGGACAACCCCGAACCCTTCCCCGCCCCGCCCGAGGGCCGCATCGCCTTCGAGGACGTCACCTTCCGCTACCCCGCCCGCCCCGACACCGCGGCGCTGGAAGGCTTCTCGCTCAACGTTGCGCCCGGCGAGATGGTCGCCCTGGTCGGCCCCTCCGGCGCCGGCAAAACCACCGTGCTGCAACTCCTGCTGCGCTTCTACGACCCGCAATCGGGCGCCATCCGGATCGACGGCGTCGACATCGCCCGCGCCGACCCCGCGGCACTGCGCGCCCGCATCGGCCTGGTATCGCAAGACCCGGTGATCTTCAGCACCGACGCGCGGGAAAACATCCGCTACGGCCGCCCCGATGCCACCGACGCGGAGGTGCGCGAAGCCGCCCGCGCCGCCGCGGCCGATTTTCTGGATGCGCTGCCGGACGGCTTCGACACCTTCCTGGGCGAGAAGGGCGTGCGCCTCTCCGGCGGCCAGCGCCAGCGCATCGCCATCGCCCGCGCCATCCTGCGCGACCCGCCGATCCTGCTGCTGGACGAAGCCACCAGCGCGCTGGATGCCGAAGCGGAACGCGCGGTGCAACACGCGCTCGCCGTGCTGGCCACCGGCCGCACCACGCTGGTCGTGGCGCATCGCCTGGCCACCGTGCGCCGCGCCGACCGCATCGTGGTGATCGAAGCCGGGCGCATCGTCGCCACCGGCACGCACGGCGAACTGGTTGCCCAGGGTGGCCTCTACGCCCGGCTCGCTGCGCTGCAGTTCGCCGCGTGACCTTGCGCGCCGTGTCCGCCTGCCGTGAAGTGCCAGCTTCGTCGAGGAGGAATCGCCCATGAAGGGTGTCGTCGTCTGCCCGCAGCCCCGTGCCGCCGATGTCGGCGCCGACATCCTGTCCCGGGGCGGCACCGCCTTCGACGCCGCCGTTGCCACCGCCTTCTGCCAGATGGTGGCCGACCCGTTCATGTGCGGCATGGGCGGCATGGGCACGCTCCAGGTGTATCGCGCCGCCGACGGACGCCACGAGATGATCGACTTCCACACCCGCGGCGGCGCCCGCGTTACGCCCGACATGTGGGCCGCCGACCAGAAGGGCCGCAGCGAGATCAGCGGCTATTCCTTCTTCGACGACAACCGCTCCGAGCTTGGCTACACCGCGATCATGATCCCGGGCACGGTGCGCGGCTTCGCCGAGTTCCACGCCCGCTACTGCACCATGGACTGGGCCGACTTGCTGGCGCCGGCCATCGCCATGGCCCGCGCCGGCGTGCTGGTGACACCGTTCTACAACGGCTTCCTGGCCGGCACACCCATGGCCGGCGTGCCGAACGGCTACACCCGCATCACCCGCACCGCCGCCTCGGCGTCGATCTTCCTCAACGGGGAGGGCCGCGTGCACGGTGTTGGCGAGACGCTGATGCTGACGGACATGGCCAACACGATGGAGCGCGTCGCGCACGGCGGCGCCGACGAATACTACACCGGCGCCCTCGGCCAGCAGATCGCCGCCGACTTCGCCGGCAATGGCGCCTATGTCATCGCCGAGGATCTACGCGACTACCGCGTGCGCCAGGGCATGCCAGTGATCGGCAGCTATCGCGGATTCCAGGTCGCCTCCAACCCGCCGCCCGGCTCCGGCGCGGTGCTGATCGAAATCCTGAACATCCTGGAAAACTTCGACCTCGGCCGCCATCCGCCCGGCGGCGTGGAGCACATGGACCTGCTCGCCCGCGCACTGGCCGCCGCCCATGTCGACCGCGAGGCCTGGCTCGCCGACCCGGAGTTCACCGACGTGCCGGTGGAAACCATGATCTCCAAGGACCGCGGCGCCCACTGGGCCGCCGAAATCCGCAAGGGCTGGCTCCCCGGCCACCGACAGGGCTCGCCGCCCTCCTGCACCACGCATCTCTCGGTGATGGATGCCGCCGGCAACGCGGTTTCCGTCACCCACACGCTCGGCACCGGCGCCGGCGTGGTCACCCCGGGCCTCGGCTTCCAGTGGAACAACGCCATGAAGCTGTTCGACCCCCAGCCCGGCCGCGCCAATTCCATGGCCCCCGGCAAGGCCCGCACAACCGGCATGGTGCCGACCATGCTGCTGAAGGACGGCAAGCCCGCCCTGGTCGTGGGTGCCCCCGGCGGTTCCGTCATCATCACCGCCGTGCTCACCACCATCCTCAACATCATCGATTTCGGCATGACCGCGGCGGAGGCCGTCGCCTTCCCGCGCATCCACTGCGAGGCCGGGCCGGTCTTCGCCGAGGCCCGGGTGCAGCAGGGCGTGGTCGATGCCCTGCGCGCCCGCGGCCACGAGGTGCGCCACAGCCCGCATTCCTTCGACCCCACCATGAGCCGCGCCCACGCCATCTGGCTCGGCGGCGGCAGCCGCGGGGCGCTTGGGGCCTG
>JANPIH010000150.1:0-39913 GCA_031424895.1 Rhodospirillales bacterium | reverse complement strand
GGCGTGCGCGCCGGGGCCCGTGGGGGGGGCGTGGCTCGTGTGGGGTTGGGGGGGGGTGGGGTGTTTGGGGCGGTCCCTGGCGCCGTGGTGGTCGCGGGGGGCGCCGAGGCCGCCCCCCCCGGTCCAGGTGACGCGGTTGACCGCGGCGCGGAAGCCGGCTTCCTGCGAGCCTTCGTAGCCGACGGTGAAGCCGGGAACCTGGGAGGTGTCCGGATTGAGGCGGGCGGTGGGCATGCCGGCGCGGTCGAACACGTGTTTCCGCATCAACGCGCCGAGCGGGGCGCCCTCGCGTTCAGCTGCCATGTCGCCGAGGATGCGGAAATTGTGGTTGCAGTAGGAGTAGCCGGTGCCGGGCGCGAAATGCAGCGTCTCGGCGCGGTCGGTCAGGCGGCGGGCCTGGGCCTCGGTGAACGGGGCCTCGACCGGGGAGCCGGCCAGCGCCGTGAGCGCCCAATAGTCGCGCAGGCCGGACTGGTTGTGGGCCAGGTGGGTGGCCGCCGGGCGCTGGGCCATGCGGGGCAGGCGGACGGCGAGCTGGGATTCGAGCACGTCCGGGTTGCGGTCGAGGTCGGTGGTCAGCAGGGCGGTGGCGCAGGTGAACTGCTTCGAGATGGAGCAGATCAGGAACATCGTCGCGGGCGTGAAGGGGATGCGGCGTTCGAGGTCGGCGTAGCCCCAGGCGTGGCGGGCCATCACCTGGCCGTCGCGCAACACGGCCACGGCTCCGCCGGCGCCGGGGAAGCGGTGCGGCAGGGCGGACAGGACGTGGTCGAGGGTCTCGGGCATCGGGCGGCCTTTCGTTTCGGATGACCCATTCTAGCAGCGCGCGGCGGTTCTGGTAGGCTCCAGGGATCATGAAGGGGGACGACATGGCCGACGCATTGGGGACCAGCAGTGCAACGAGTGGCGGGTTTCCGGACGCGGCGGTGCGGGCGGGGTGTTCGCGGTTCCTGAACGGGCACGGCCCGGCGACGGCGCGGGGGTGGGTGGAGCGGCTGGCGGCTTCTCCGGTTCTGGATGTGGAGCTGGACGTTTATAGCGACGGGCCGGCGATGAAGCAGCTGGAGCAGGAGACGGCGGTGCTGCTGGGCAAGCCGGCGGGGATGTTCTTCGCCAAGGGCATCACGGCGCAGCAGGCGGCGCTGCTGTCGCATTGCCAGGCCACCAACCGGCGCACCGTGGCGCTGCATCCTTCCAGCCATTTCGCGATGGACGAGCACGATACGCTGGACCGGCTGGCGGGGCTGGTTTCGCTGCGGCTGGGCAGCGACATAAGGCATTTCACCGCAGCCGACCTGGAGCGGGCGGCGGAGCCGATCGGGTGCGTGACGGTGGAGGTGCCGCTACGGCGGGCGGGGTTCCTGGCTCCTTCGTGGGACGAGCTGGTGGGCGTTTCGACATGGTGCCGGGTTCGCAACATCCCGTTCCACCTCGATGGCGCGCGGCTGTGGGAGGTGGCGCCGCATTACGGCAAATCGCTGGCGGAGCTGTCGGCGTTGGCGGACAGCGTTTATGTGAGCTTCTACAAGGGGCTGGGCGGCATGGGGGGCTGCGTGCTGGCGGGGTCTCCGGCGGTGCTGGCGGCGTGCCGGCCGTGGCGGAACCGGTTCGGGGGGGATATGCCGACGATCTTTCCCTATGTTCTGACCGGGCTTGAAGGGCTGCGGGCGCATCTGCCGCGGATGGCGGAGTATTACCGGCAGGCCTGCGCGATTGCCGCTTCGGTGGCGCGCACGCCGAGGCTCCGGGTGCGGCCGGGGGTGCCGCATGGCAACTCGTTCCAGGTGCATTTCGACGCACCGCGGGCCGCGGTGGAGGCGGCGGTGACGCGGCTGGCGCAGGAGGAGGGGGTTTGGCTGGTGAACCGGCTGTCGGATACGGCGTGGCCGGGCACGTGTTATGCGGAGATCGTTGTGGGGGCGGCGACGATGGAGTGGGCGGCGGAGGACGTGGCGGCGGTGCTGGGGCGGCTTGTTCGGTGATGTATCGATATAGTTACGTAACATTTAGGGCGTGAAGGGGCGTCGGCGGTCGGCGAGGTTTTTTTCCGGGGAGGTGGCTGGGGCGCGGATGGGGGGCGTGGCGCGCCAGAACGGGGCGAGCGGGCGCGGTTGATGTGATTCGCGCAGGCGCGGGAAGACGGCGAATTCGCGGACGAGGATGGGGCTTGCGGCCAGCGATTCGGGGGCGTCCGCCCGGGAGTCATGGTAGGGGCGTGTGGCGGCGGCGCGGGGCGCGCGGGGGCACTGGCTGTGGGTGGTGTTGGGGCGCGGGGCGTTGTGGCGCTCGGCGGCGGGCATGACCGGGGGGAGGATGAGGGTGCCGGCGTGCCAGGCATCGAACATGGCTTCGAGCCTGGCGATCATCTTGGCGACCTGGCGGTGGATGAGCCAGGACAGCACTGCGAACAAGGCACGCTCCGCCAAAGCCCCTGCGAGGGATTTTGGGGCGTGGTCTGCGCGCGGGTTGGGGGTGCGGGGGCTCATTGCGGTTATACATAGTCTCTAACCACGGAGGTTGAAAGGGATTTTTTCTGGTTCTTGGAAATTTTTCCCGAAATCTTGCCAAGCAGGGGCGTTCGGCGTCCGTAGAAACTGCGAGTATCGTGAGAGCAGTAAACTCACGATTGCGTAATGTTCCCAATTGGACTATGTTCGACGGTGCTGTGAATGTGAATGCTGATACTCACGCCAAGAAAACAGGGGATGGCCATGACCGAACGCACTGCCCAATGCCATTGCGGCGCCCTGAAGGCTCATATTTCCGGCGGGACGGGGCGGATCAATATCTGCCATTGTCAGTCCTGCCAGCGCCGCACCGGGTCGTTGTTTCATGCCGGGGCATTCTGGCCGAAGGCGCAAGTGCGGATCGAAGGAGAGAGCAAGGCCTATATCCGCCCCGCCGACAGCGGCCGAAGCGTGACATTTCATTTCTGCCCGACCTGCGGGACCAATTTGTATTACGAGAACGACGTGCTACCGGACAGCTACGGGATTGCCATCGGCGCATTTGCCGATCCGGCGTTTCCCCCGCCGGCCTTCTCGGTTTGGGAGGAATACCAGCATCCATGGGTCGCTGTGCCCTCTGATGCGCAGCGCTTCAAGCAGGGCCGGACAGGCGCCGCAGCCACGACTGCTCCAACCCGACCGGTCAACCGCGCTCCCTGAGGTTCGGCAGCGGCCTCGTTCGTCAGGCCACGGCACCGGTCGCCAACATGGTCGCCCATTTGGGCCAACCGAGATCGGCGGCGCGCTTGGCGGCCTTGTCCCAGTCGTAGTCCAGGGCAATGAGGTCGGCGGACCATTTGCCGCGGCGCTGGGTGAGGATGGCGTAGCGGGCGTGGGGGGAGCGGTGTTCCCAGGCGGATGCGGCGGGGAGGTCAGCGAAGGCGGGGCAGCCGACGCTGCCGGGGTTGAGGATCAGGCAGTTGTTCGGGCCGGTGACGAGGGCCTGGCGGTGGCTGTGGCCGCAGAGGATGACTTTTCGAGCTGAATCCGCGCCGAGGCGGGTGGCGACGGCTTCGCGGCTGGCCGGGGCGGTGCGGCCTTCCAGGGGTTCTTCCAGGAGGTTCTGCATGTCGTCGGTTGGGGTGCCGTGGCAGGCGAGGATTTCTCCCATGTCGATGGTGGCGGGCAGGGCGTGGAGGATTTCGCGCTGGGCTATCGTGAGGGCGTCGCGGGCGAAGCGGCCGGCGGGGGGCATCTGGTCATCCGGGCGGTCGACGGCCCAGCGGTCGTGGTTGCCTCTCACGGACCTTATGCCGAGTTCGGACAGGAGTTCGAAGGTCTCGCGGGGCCAGAGGGGGGCGGCAACCCAGTCGCCGAGGTTGATGGTGTCGTCGACGCCTCTCGTCGTGATGTCGTGCAGGACGGCTTCCAGGGCGAGGAGGTTGCCGTGGACGTCGGAGATGACGGCTAGGCGCATGGTAGGACCCCTGAAGGAAGAAAGATTCTTCTTTTTTCTGAAGAAAAAAGAATCAAAAAAGACTTTGTTCGTGAAGTAAGCGAAGGAAGTGAGCATGGGTCCTTCGCTACGCTCAGGATGGCGGTGGGCGTAAGGATTGAAAGTTTTTTGGTTCTTTTTTTCAAAAAAGAACTTCTTGCTTTCCTGCCATTTCAGCCAACGCGGTTCTGGACGAGGTCGGTGACGACGCCGGGGTCGGCGAGGGTGGAGGTGTCGCCGAGGCCTTCGGTTTCGTTGGCGGCGATTTTGCGCAGGATGCGGCGCATGATCTTGCCGGAGCGGGTTTTGGGCAGGCCGGGGGCCCATTGGATGGCGTCGGGTGCTGCGATGGGGCCGATTTCTTTTCTCACCCAGGCGATGAGTTCCTTGCGGAGGGAATCGGTGGGTTCTTCGCCGAGCTTGAGGGTGACGTAGGCGTAGATGCCTTGCCCCTTGATGTCGTGCGGGAAGCCGACGACGGCGGCTTCGGCGACCTTGGGGTGGGAGACCAGCGCGCTTTCGACTTCGGCGGTGCCCATGCGGTGGCCGGAGACGTTGATGACGTCGTCGACGCGGCCGGTGATCCAGTAGTAGCCGTCGGCATCCCGTCGCGCGCCGTCGCCGGTGAAGTAGAGGCCGGGGAAGGTGGAGAAGTAGGTCTGGATGAAGCGCTCGTGGTCACCGTACACGGTGCGCATGATGCCGGGCCAGGGGGTGGCGAGGCAGAGATTGCCTTCGGCGGCGCCTTCCAGGATTCTGCCTTCGCCGTCGACGATGAGGGGGGTGACGCCGGGGAGCGGCCTGGTGGCGGAGCCGGGTTTCTGGGCGATGGCGCCGATGAGGGGCGTGATGAGGATGCCGCCGGTTTCGGTCTGCCACCAGGTGTCGACGATGGGGCAGCGGTGGTCGCCGACGACGCGGTGGTACCAGAGCCAGGCTTCGGGGTTAATGGGTTCGCCGACGGAGCCGAGGAGGCGGAGGGAGGAGCGGGAATGCTTTTTGACGGGCGCTTCGCCCTCGCGCATCAGGGAGCGGATGGCGGTAGGGGCGGTGTAGAAGATGTTGACCTGGTGCTTGTCCACGACCTGCCAGAAGCGGCCGGCGTCGGGCCAGGTGGGGATGCCTTCGAACATCAGCGTGGTGGCGCCGTTGGCGAGCGGGCCGTAGACGATATAGGTGTGGCCGGTGACCCAGCCGACATCGGCGGTGCACCAGTAGGTTTCGCCGGGGCGGTAGTCGAAGACGAGTTCGTGGGTGTAGCTGGCCCAGACCATGTAGCCGCCGGTGGTGTGGAGCACGCCCTTGGGTTTGCCGGTGCTGCCGGAGGTGTAGAGGATGAAGAGCGGGTCTTCGGCGTTCATCTCCTCGGGTTCGCAGTGGGGTTCGGCGGCGGCGACGAGGGTGGCGTAGTCGTGGTCGCGGGTGGGGTCCATTGCGACGTCGCCGCCGGTGACCTTGACGACGACGACGTGCTGGATGGTGGGGCACTGGGCGACGGCCGCGTCGGCGTTGGCTTTCAGCGGGACCTTGCGGCCTCCCCGTCGGCCCTCGTCGGCGGTGATGAGGATGGCGCACTCGGAGTCCTGGATGCGGTTGGCCAGGCTGTCCGGGGAGAAGCCGCCGAAGACGACGGAGTGGACGGCGCCGATGCGGGCGCAGGCGAGCATGGCGACGGCGGCTTCGACGACCATGGGCAGGTAGATGCAGATGCGGTCGCCCTTCTTCGCGCCGAGGGAGCGCAGGACGTTGGCCAGCCGGCAGACGCGTTCGTAGAGGTCGCGGTAGGTGACTTTTTCCTGGGCGTTGGGGTCGTCGCCTTCCCAGATGATGGCGGTTTTGTCGCCGGAACGGGCGAGGTGGCGGTCGAGGCAGGAGACGGAGGCGTTCAGCGTGCCGTCTTCGAACCACGTGATGCGGACATCGCCGGTGAAGCCGCCGGAGAGGGTTTTGGTGGGGCGGCGGGACCAGGCGATGCGGTGGGTCTGTTCGAGCCAGAAGCGGCCGGGGTCGGCAGCGAGGCGGGCCTGCATCGCCAGCAGGGTGTCGGCGGTGAGGTGGGCGGCGGAAGCAATTTCGGGCTTCACCGGAAATAGGGTGTTGGACATTGCTGGTGTTCCCCGTCCTGCTGCGTACGTGGGGCCGGGCTAGAGGCCCGCGTCGGCGGGGACCAGCACCTGGCCGTCGATGATGTGGATAATAACCTGTTCCAGGCGATCGCCAAGGCAAGGGCCGTGGATGCACTCGCCGGTGTCGATGCGGAACTCGGCGCCATGGACGGCGCAGATGATCCTGCGGCCGTCGCGGGTGAGGAAGCGGTGGGGGGACCAGTCGAGCGGGACGCCGATATGGGGGCAGGAATTGACATAGGCGAAAACCTGATCGCCCTGGCGGATGGCGAAAAGGCCGGTGAAGCCGCCGGGGGCGGGATCGAAGCCGCGGGAGTAGCCGTCGGGGATGTCTTCCAGGCGGCAGAGGGGGCGGAGGTTCATGGTGGGGTCCGAGGAAGGAAGATGCTTCTTTTTCTGAAGAAAAAGAAGCAAAAAGACTTTTTGTCCATTTGCGCTCAGTTTGACCGGTCGGCGCGGGTGCAAAGGGTTGAAAGTTTTTTGGTTCTTTTTTTCAAAAAAGAACGTGCTTGCTATGGCTTGATGCCGCCGAGCTTGCAGATCGCCGCCCAGTGTTCGGCGCTGATGGGCATGACGGAGAGGCGGGACTGGCGGATGAGGGGCAGATCGGCGAAGTCTGGGTTGGCCTTGAGCTGGGCGAGGGTGACGGGGGTTTTGAACGGGCGGTGGGCCTTCATGTCGACGCAGGACCAGTCGCCCTTCTCGCCGGGCTCGATGGTGGGGTCGGGGTAGGCTTCGCGGACGACCTGGACGATGCCGACCACTTCCTTGCCGATGTTGGAGTGGTAGAAGAAGGCGCGGTCGCCTTGTTTCATCGCGCGCAGGTTGTTGCGGGCCATGAAGTTGCGCACGCCGGTCCAGGGTTCGACCGAGTTCGCGACCTGCTGGGTCCAGCTGAAGGCGTCGGGCTCGGACTTGACCAGCCAATAGGGCATCTTGGGCGGTTCCCATGTTTCGGGCTCACGAACGCGGCATGACATAGGCGCAAGGTGGCCAGCCGGCAAACCCAGGCGGCTTCAAAGTGGCGCGGTATGCGACTATGATGCGGCGCTGTGGACAGCTCCCTGAACAATCCTCGAACTATCGCACCCGGCGGGCGTGGCCTGCATCGGTTTGCCAATCCCGGCCGGTTCCTGCGGCTGTCGGGGCGGGTGTTGCCGTTCCTGGCGATTGCGGCCGTGGTGCTGACGCTGGGGGGGCTGGCGTGGGGGCTGTTCGTGGCGCCGGCTGACTATCAGCAGGGCGACGCGGCGCGGATCATCTATGTGCACGTGCCGGCGGCGTGGCTGGCGAGCGGCGGATATCTGGGGCTGGCGGTGTGCGCGGTGATTTCGCTGGTGTGGCGGCATCCGTTGGCGGATCTGGCGGCGGTGGAGATCGGGCCGGTGGGGGCGGCGTTCACCGCGCTGTGCCTGGCGACGGGGAGCCTGTGGGGCAAGCCGATGTGGGGTGCCTGGTGGGTGTGGGATGCGCGGCTGACCTCGGTGCTGGTGCTGTTTTTCCTTTATCTCGGGCATATCGCGCTGGTGCGGGCGTTCGACGATCCGGAGCGGGGGCATCGGGCGGGGGCGATTTTGGCGTTGGTGGGGGTGGTGAACCTGCCGGTGATCAAGTTTTCCGTCGACTGGTGGAACACGATGCACCAGCCCTCGACGATTACGGTGACGGGGGCGCCCGCGATGCATGTGGACATGCTGTGGCCGTTGCTGACCTGCATCTTGGGGTTTTCGCTGGGCTTCGCTGCGATCGTCGTGGCGCGGCTGCGGGCGGCGGTGATGGAGCGGCGCATCCGCGGGCTGTTGATGGCGCAGGCACAGGGCGCGGAGGGGCGGGTGGCATGACGCATCTGCCGTTCATCCTGGGGTCGTATGGGCTGGCGCTGGTGCTGGGGGTTGGGTTTGCGGTCGATGCGTGGCTGCGGGTGGGGCGGGCACGGCGGCGGCTGGCGGCGATCGACCCGCGGCGGCAGCGGGAGCGGGATCGCGGGCAGGAGCGGGACTGATGGCGATGCTGCGCACGCGCAAGGGCCGGCGGCTGATGGTGGTGCTGATGTGCCTGTTCGGGCTCGGAAGCGCGACTGGGCTGGCGTTGCTGGCGTTCAACGACAGCCTGGTGTTCTTCGTGACGCCCGGGGACATGGTGGAGAAGCCGCCACCGGCCGGGCGGACTTTGCGCCTCGGCGGGCTGGTGGAGAATGGCAGCGTGCTGCGCGACCGGCGCGACGGCAAGCCGGTCGCGAAGTTCCGGGTCACGGACGGGCGGGCGGCGGTGGACGTGGAGTTCGCCGGCATCCTGCCGGACCTGTTTCGCGAGGGGCAGGGGGTGGTGAGCCTGGGCACGCTGCGGCCGGACGGCAGCTTCGCGGCGAGCGAGGTGCTGGCCAAGCACGACGAGACCTATATGCCGAAGGATGTTGCCGAGGCGTTGAAGAAATCCGGCCAGTGGAAGCCGGAGACCGGGCAGGCGCCGCCGGCGGGGACGTGGAACACGCTGCGGCACGCCGCCCCCAGAAGCGGCGGCTGACATGTTCATCGTGCTCGGCGTGCTGGCGGCGATGGGGACGGCCGGGCTGCTGCTGTTTGCCTTCTGGGACGAGCTGGTGCCGCCCTCCAACCGGCCGGCGGCGCTGCGCGGGAGCCCGACGCAATTGCAGGACCAGCGGGTGCCGGGGTTCACGCTGCCCGGATTGGTGGGGCCGGGGTTCGATGCGCGCGACCTGCTCTTGGCGAAGCGGCCGGTGCTGATCAAGTTCTGGGGGTCGTGGAGCCCGGCCTGCATCCTGGAATACCCGCAGCTGATGGAGCTGCAGTCGGCGCGGGTGGAGATGTGGGCGATCGCGTTTCGCGACAGCCGGACCAATGCGCTTGACTACCTGGAGCGCAACGGCAACCCCTATGGACGGGTGGCCTTCGATGTCGGCGGGCGGATTGCGTCGGTCTGGGGGGTGACGTCGGCGCCGTCGACCTTCCTGGTCGATGGCGATGGGATCGTGCGGTGGCACCGGGCGGGGCCGCTGACGCAGCAGATCGTGGCGCGGGAGCTGTGGCCGATGTTGGAGCGGTTGCGGGCGTAGCCGGGCGCAGGGCGGAGGGTGGGCGGGCCGCGCGCCATGTTTTCTCGAAATCGGCCGGAGGTGTCCATCCGGTCGGATAGTGCGTCAGCGATCAGGCCGGCGGGACCGGGGGGGCGTCGCTGGTGGTCCAGCCGGGCTCGATCGAGAGGATGGTGTGGCGGCAAAGGTTGATGCCGCGGCGTTCCTCGGCGGCGCGGTTCTCGAAGACGATGCGGATGTCGGCGGTGCAGGGGCCGCGGAAGGCGACGGTGCCGCTGTCGCCGACGGAAATGGCGTGGCGCAGGAGGTCGTCGCCCCAGTCGGGGGCGTCGGCAGGGGAGACGAAGACCTGCTGGATGGCGCGGCCGCTCTGGTTGGACAGCACGACCTGGCGGGGCGGGGGTGCGGCGGGGTGCGTGCGGGCCTTGCCATCGAGTGCCACCTGGCGGCTGCGGCAGACGTTCTGGGCGGGACGTTCCTCGCGGCTGGCGTCGTTGTAGATGACCAGCACGTCGAAGGCGCAGTCGCGGGTGCGGCCAAGGCGCAGGCGCAGGGTGCGGCCGGGGCCGAGGATGGTCTCGCCGAGGCGGTCGTCGCCCCAGGCGTCGGAACTGGTGGGGGAGACATAAAGCTCGGTGATGGGCAGGGCGCTGCGGTTGGCGATGGTGACCTCGCGCTCGCCGAGGGGTCCGGGCTGCGGCAGGGCCTCGCGCGGGGGGTCGGGTGGCTGGCGCTCGGCGTGGGCCGTGCCCTGGAGGGACAAGGCTGCCAGCACTGCGAGGACCGGCAGGCGCGAAAGCATGGTGGTCTCCGGTTTCCGCCCAGCGCGGTTGTCCGCCCTGTGCGGCCACAGGTTCCGGTGCGCGCGGCGCTCGGATACATCAGCGTAATGGCAGCGGCAATGGCAATCGCGGATTGGTTGCAAACGGCGGCGCACACGCCATGTTAAAGCCATGACCGACGCAAAAACATCACAGTCCCACTCGCAGGAATCGCAGAAGCCCGCGCCGGCCGCGCAACCGCCGCCGGTGGTGCCGCCCGTGTTGCCGCCCGTGTTGCGGCCGGTGTTGCCAAAGGAGATCGGCGGTGCGCCCGGGCCGGAGCCGACGCGCTATGGCGACTGGCAGCACAAGGGGCGCGTGACGGATTTCTGAGAGGTTCGGTGCGGGCATCTTGTGGCGTTCATCATTCGGCAACCGGTGGCGTGGCATGAACCCGCCCTAGCGCCAGGATGGTGCCTGATGTTGGTTTCGTGCCATCGAAGGTGTCCCTGCCATGCCGAGCGATCTTTCCGTGCCTCGCGTCGGTGTTTCCGCAGGCGTCAGCCAGGTGGATCGTGGGCGACAGGATGCTGCCCGCCCCTCCGCCGAGGAGGAGGCCAAGGCCGCACAGGCGGTGGTGGCCGACAGCACGCCGTTTCCCAACCCGACCCTGCGGCTTGATCCCGGGTTAGCGCTGGTGGTGATCGAGTTTCGCGACGGGGCGGGCGAGGTGCGCGACACGATTCCGACGCAGGCGCAGCTGGATGCCTATCGCTCGTGGGAGCGCAACAAGTCTGGCATGCCGCCGCCCGGCCAACGGGAGGGAAGTGGCGTAGGGCCTTCGGGCCAGATGCGCGACCGGCCGGTGCCGGGGCCGGCGGGCGCGCCTGGGATGGCGAGCCCGGATACGGCGGCGACGACGGATGGATCGGTGGCGACCGGGGGGGCGGCGGCGCTGGGGCTTTCGGCCGCACAGGACTCCACAGCGCGCCGGGCTGGCACGGGAGCCGCCCCAGGGGCCGCAATGGGGGCCGGCATGGGTGCGCCGAACAAATCGCCGTCGGTTAAGGGTTCCTCAACCGAAACCGCATGATGCTGGCGTGCGAGGCGCAGGACGGCCGGCGGACCCCCGGGGGGCGACGCTGCGGGGCAGACCGGCGCCGCCCGGTGTGGAGGTATTGCCATGCGTCGCCTGTTGCTGGCCGATCGGGTCAAGAATGAACAGGACAGTTTCCTCGCCCCGCTAATGCCCGCGCTGGCACGGCAGTACGAGGTGCGGTTCCATGCCGGACCACCCGGACCGGAGCTGGCGGCGGCGATCGGCTGGGCGGATATCGTCTGGCTGGAATGGTGCTGGGACCATGCGGTGTGGGCGACGACGAGTGACGCGTTGGGCGGCAAGCCCTGCGTGGTGCGGCTGCATTCGATCGAGGCGCTGCAAACCGAGTATCCGGCCCAGGTGGACTGGCGGCAGGTCGATGCGCTGGTGACGGTGGGCGACGACATCGACGCGCTGGTGCAGGCGCGGTTCCCGGCGACGATGGCGGCCGGCGCGCGGCATGTGATCGCCAACGGGATCGACCTGGAGCGGTTCCGGCCCGGGCAGCCCGACCGGAAGCGGATCGGCTGGGTCGGTCATGTGGAGCCCAAGAAGAACCCGATGCTGATGCTGCAGGTGATGCATGCGCTGGAGCGGGTGGCGCCCGGCTATCACCTGGACGTGGCGGGTGCCTTCACCGACCTGCGCACGCTGCGCTACCTGCGGCGGATGGTGCCGGCGCTGGGGCTGCAGGAGCGGGTGACGTTCCATGGCGTGGTGGCCGACATGCCGGGCTGGTACGCCGACAAGGGCGTGCTGCTGTCGACCACGATGTATGAAAGCTTCGGGGTGAACATCGGCGAGGCGATGGCCGTCGGGGCGTTTCCGGTGGTGCATGATTTTCCCGGGGCCGAGATGCTGTGGCCGCGGGAATGCCTGTTCGCGGGGATCGACCAGGCGGTGGCGCTGATCCGCGCCGCACGGCCGGGGCTGTATCGCGGCTGGGTGGCGGAGCGATACGGGTTGGCGCAGCAGGAGGCGGCGGTGCTGGCGGTGCTGGACATGCTGCCGCAGCGGGTGCGCCGCGCCGCGTGATGCTGCGATAGCGTGATGTTGTGATGGCAGGCCTTGCAGCATTGTCGAGCAGCGTGCTTCTGGCCGGATGCGGCGCGCGGGAGCGACCTGAGATGAGCAGCGGCGGATGAGCAGCGGCCTGATCGCCTTGCTGGATGACGTGGCCGCACTGGCCAAGGCGGCGGCGGCGAGCATCGACGATATCGCGGCCCAGGCCGGCAAGGCCGGCGTGAAGGCCGCCGGCGTGGTGATCGACGATGCCGCGGTGACGCCGCGTTATGTGGAGGGGTTGTCACCCAGCCGGGAACTGCCGATCGTGGCGCGGATCGCGATGGGGTCGCTGCGCAACAAGCTGCTGTTCCTGCTGCCGGCGGCGCTGGCGCTGGGGCTGTTCGCGCCGTGGGCGATCACGCCGCTGCTGATGCTGGGCGGGGCCTATCTGTGCTTCGAGGGCACGGAGAAGGTGCTGGAGGCGATCTGGCCGCATCACCATGCCGAGGCGGCGGCTCCCGCAGAGGCCGATCCGGCGGCGCTGGAGGAGACGAAGGTGGCGGGTGCGATCCGCACCGATTTCATCCTGTCGGCCGAAATCATGGCGCTGACGCTGGCCACGGTGCCGGAGGCGGGTTTCATTCGCCAGGCGATCGTGCTGGCCCTGGTGGGGATCGGCATCACGCTGGCTGTGTATGGCGCGGTGGCGCTGATCGTGAAGCTGGACGATGCCGGGCTGGTGCTGGCGGGCCGCGCGCATCCGGTGCCGCAGCGCCTTGGGATGCTGATGGTGCGGGGCATGGCGCCGCTGCTGGTTGGGCTGAGCGTGGTGGGCACGGCGGCGATGTTGTGGGTCGGTGGCGGGATCCTGCTGCATGGGCTTGAGCTGCTGGGCGAGGCGCGGCCGGCGCATGCGGTGGAAGCGGTAGGTGCCATGGCCGGCGCGGCGGTGCCGGCCGCAACCGGCGTGGTGGCGTGGCTTGTTGCTTCGGGTCTGGCGGGGCTTCTGGGCCTGGCGACAGGCCTTGTCATGGTGCTGGCGCAGGGCTTCGTGGTGCGGCCGGCCATGCGGATGCTGGGCTGGCGGTAGGCCCTGGCGGGGCGGCACCTCTTCCGCCGCACCCGCGAGTTTGCCGTCCGCTACACCGCAATCGCCCGGCGGCGCGGGGTCACACTTGGCATTGCGGCCTCATGGCGAGACCGTTGGATGCGGACCAGTCGGGCACTGCCACTCCCATCGGTTACAAATCCAATACGAAAACAGCGAATTCACCCGATTTATTTTCGCGTGCCAACCCGGCCCTCGGCGGTTCTTGAAGCTGCCATCGGTCGATTTTCACATCCTGTAAGGCGGAAATGACCCATACGTGCGACTAAGGCTCGGTTTTTGTATCCACGTCCTGAAGGAATGATGATTCTACAGCAAGATGCATCATTTTTTGAGGCATTCTTATCAAGAATGATTTTGGTGACCTGCCGATCAAGTGCAGGTTACTAAGAATACACTCGCTCGGCGCCGATCGATGGCCGGGGGTGTCCAGAGAAAACAGATCCCCTGGAGGACAACATCCATGGACTATTCGATCGGAGCCGCACTCGTTGCAGCACGAGACGAGATGGAGATCGAAGTGGCCACGAGCGCCGCGCAGATTCGGGAGGCCCAGCGGCTTCGATACAAAGTGTATTGCGAGGAGCGCGACTTTCTGGTCGGGGAGAACGAGATGGAGCAGGATTCGTTCGATCCGCTCTCCCGTCACGTTCTGGTGCGCGCCCGCGCCACGGGCGAGGTGGTGGGCACGGTGCGTGTTGTGCTCGGGAAGGCCGAGGCCGGCCAAGCCAGTTTTCCGATGAACAAAGTATGCGAACGGTACGTTCTGGCGCCCCTGCCTGCGATTGCAACCGGTGAGATCTCCCGCTTCGCCCTGACCCGCGATCGCCCCGGTATCAGCCCCCAGGCCGCTGCGTTGATGCGGCTCTTCCTGATGCGTGGCCTTGTGACGGTCAGCGGTCTGCACAACCTGACCCACTGGTGCGCCATCATGGAGAGCAGCATGCTGCGGCTGCTGCGCGCCACGGCCATCCATTTCCAGCATGTTGGGCCGGCGGTGGAATACCACGGTCTGCGCCAGCCCGCGGTCGGCGCGATTTCCTCCGTACTCGGGCGCATTGGCAACGAGAAACCGGATGTCTGGGCGTTCATCACCGGCAACGGCACGCTGTGGAACGATGCGCATGCACAGGCGCAGCCGGAACGGGCGCGCCGCTTCGGATAGGCGCGGCCGTTATACCAATCCCCGGAACTTTCGACCGATGAATGCAGGCAAGGCCAGGGCTCTGCCGTCGCGACGCGAAGTCGCGCCGCGGAGGACCCCCAAAGGGCCGGCGGCCCTTTGATCCCCATTATTTGTCAGAGGGATAAGGTCCAGGGGCTTGGCCCGTCGCGCGAAGGCGCGCGCCGGACCAGGCGGGTTTGGGCAGGGCCCAATCTTGCTATCGTTCTATGGGTCGAATTCAACGAGGGTTGGTATTACACCCGCGCCGACGCGGGAAGCAGCAGTTCCTCGAGGGACCGCCGGACGGAGCGCGGGCCGGGCAATCCCGGCCTGCGCTGGCCAAGGCGGCCCAGGAACACCAGCGAATCGGCATCTCCGGTTACCGCCTCCAGCCGTGCCGCCAGCCGTGCCGCCCGCTCGCGCAGCGTGGCGTCGGCGGTAAATGCGGTGCCGTGGCGGCCATGATGGGCGAACGCCAGCGTTGCCAGCGCCGGCTGCATCGCCAGGCCCAGCTCCTCCGCCACCAGCCAGAAGTGCTGGAGCGCCATGCCGTGGCGCAGCGTCGCCTGCGCGTCGTCATCGCGCGTGCGGGTGCGCATAACGCCGTCATCGCGCGTGCGGGTGCGCACGACGAAGAAGGCGGCGCTGGCGATGGCCGGGCGCAGGTCGAGTTGCAACTGGGCGCTCCAGGTTCCAAGCACCTTGTTCAGGCGCTGCATGCGGCTCCAGTCGCGCATCGCCCAGCGCATGATCGCCAGCGTCGGCCGGTCGAGGCCGATGGCGCCGGCGGGCAGCCCATCGGGGCTGCGCTGGCGATGCCAATCGACCATGTGGCGATGCACCTGGAATGTCTCCGGGGTGCGCAGCCGGATATCGGTGGCGATCGCGCCTAGCCGACCCATGACCACGCGCGCGGCGAGCGATTCGTGCCAGGTGATCTCAAGCTCCGGTCCCAGAGCGGCGGAAAGGCGCGCCTTCTGCATCGCCGTCAGCGGGCGCGTGCCGAGTGGCCCGCGGGCCACGGAGCGCAGCATAAGGGCGGCGACGCCGGGCTCCTCCGCTGAGGCTGCGCGGCCGCCGGGGGATAGCGGCGGATCATCGCGGAACTGGACAAGGATGCGCCAGAGTGGCTCGTCGGGCTCGATGTGCCAGTCGATCGTCCAGCCATCGGCGCGCGCGGCCACGCGCAGGCTTTCGAGCAGCGCGCCGCCCGCCAGCAGCATCGGGGTGCCGCCGCGGTATTCGTAGGGGTGCGCGGGGTCCGGCGCATCGAGATGGATGCGCAGAAGGCGCTCGCCCAGCACCTCGAAACGCCAGGGCTGGGTGTTGTCGCCACTGGGGGCCCAGCGCGCGAGATCGAGCACGGCGAGCAGGCGGCTGGACGGGGCCATGGGCGGCGGCGCCGATGCGCGGCGGGCCATGCCGCCATACAGGCGCCGCCCGACGGCCAGCTTCAGCCGTTGAAGCGGCCCGGCATTGCCCAAGGGCAACCAGGACTTCACCAGGCGTGCGCGATAGGCGTCGAAATGCACATGGGTGGGCGCATGCGGCACGCGTCCGCGCCCTAGCAGCAGTTTCACCGCCTGGGTGGCGACCATGCCGGCGCACAGCTCGCAGGCAGCCCCCGTGGACGGCACGCGCTGGCGGACGAAATCCACACGGGTATCGTCGGCCAGATAGGCGCGGTGCAGCCCGGCGGGCGCGAGGCCCATCAGGAAGCGGAGGTACTGCTCCTCTTGCGTCTGCCCGGCGAGGCGGAAATACTGCTCGAAGGTCATGCGCCCCGGCAGGAAGGCGAGGAAGCCCACGCCCATGCCGATCGGCGCGGCGGTGACGGCCGGAATGCCCAGTTCGGCGCAGCGGGCGAAGACGGCGGCGCGGATATCGAGGACGAAGAAGTCGAATCCGTCGACGAACAGGTCGCAGCCGGCCAGGAAGCGATCGATGTTCTCCATCGTCACGCCCTGTTCGAAGCGTTCGAGGGCCAGGGTAGGATTGATCGCCAGCGCCATCTCGGCCAGCACGTCGACCTTCGGCCGGCCGATCGTGGCCATCGAGGCGCCTGCCTGGCGGTTCATGTTCTCGACACCGAAGCGGTCGAGGTCGGCGATGTTGAAGGCGCCAATGCCGAGGCGGGCGAGGGCCAGCAGATGGGAGCCGCCAACGCCGCCAAGGCCGGCAATGGCCACGCGCCGGGCGCGGAGCGCCTGCTGTTCCCATTCCGTGGTCCAGCCCAGGTTGCGGCTGAAGGCGGTTGCATAATCGTAGGGCGCGTTGTTCACGCCAACCGCCCATGTTGTCGGCCGATGCAGGGTTGTTCGGCCGCTATAAGTCGGGAAGGGGACGGCAGATGCGAAAAGGGCGGCGCCAAAGCGCCGCCCTTCTCATAGCCATGGTTGCCCGTCGTCACGCGTGTCGTGTCAGGCGGCGGTGCGGCGGCGCAGGAAGCCGAGCCCAAGCAGGCCGGCACCGAGCAGCGCCATCGAGGCCGGCTCCGGGGTCTGCGTCGGGTTCGCCAGGAAGTTGGCGGCGCCGCCGCCCTGGTCGATGATGAAGCCGTTGGCCGTGATCTGGATCTGCGTCGGCGTGTTGGTAAAGGCCGCGAACACTGCTTGGTAGAACGGGCTCGGGCTCACGAAAAACGCCTGCCCGGCGGCCGTCGGCTGGAACGTCGCGAAGAGCTGGGCATTCGGCACTGGCACGCCGCCAATTTCGTTGGCAGCCACGCCACCGTCGATCAACGTGCCGGTCGCAAGGGGAATCACGTTGGCGGCGCCGCCCGGTGTCGTGTTCGTCGGCTGATAGGTGATCGACCCCGGTCCGCCCAGGATATCGTAACCGAACAGCGTGTAGTTCACCGAGGAGAAGGCACCCGTCGACGACGCCTGGAAGGTCGGCGTGTTGATGGTGCCGGCGGCATCAAAGCCGAAATAGAGACCATAGGTCGAGTTCAGGCCGGTCGGCAGGACGAACGAGGCACCATTCTGGAATGCACCCACCGCCAGCACGCCCGACTCGGTAAAGTTCGCGCCGCCTATGCCGTTAGGCGTGAAGGTGGCGGTGGCGTAGTCGGACAGGATGATGTTGTCGGCAGTGAAGCTGGTGCCGCCGTCCAGACCAACGGCGCCAGGGTTAAAGGTGAACTGCGGCAACGCCTGGGCGCTGGCCGCAATTGACGCGGACAGAAGCAACGCTCCCGCGACATGCTTGGTAAAGTTCAAAGCGGATCCGATCATAAGTGCAATCTCCCTGGGCAACCCCCAACGGCAATGTTGATAGCATGACGAAGTTGCCGTTGACGAAGCTGAAATAGCACCCCGCGTCTCCAAGGTCTTCGACTACGATCATCTGTATTGACCGTCAACAAGGTGTTGCATCATATTATTGTATGTCATGTCGGAGTATTTTACACAATTTTCGAATACATTCGCACTCTATATGCAGCAGCAGCGAAAATGATGGAGGCCGGGGTACCAAATGGAGGCGGCGACGCCTGTTGGCGTCCCGTCCCGCTCGCGGCGTGTTGAAGAGGATCACCTGCCGGAGTGCGTCAGGGACGCGGGCAGCCGCTTTTCAGGCGCATCTCGCTGCATGCGACCATTGATGATGCGGCCCTGCCAATCCGTCGCGTATTGTTCCATTCGTCATGGATCAACAATCATACCGGCCGCCTTTGATGTCGACCGATGTAGAATCGGTCGACGGCGGCCGGTATGACTCTTTGCTTTGCGCGCCGCCTCCGGCCAGCCCGGCGCGCGATACCGACCCCGGGAAGAGCAGGAAGAGTCGGGCATTCAGGGGGGTATCATACCAATCCCTGGAAATCTCGACTTCTGAAAGCACACAAGGCCAGGGCTTTGCCGTCGCGACGCGAAGTCGCGCCGCGGAGGACCCGCAAAGGGCCGGCGGCCCTTTGATCCCCATTATCTTTCAGAAGGATAAGGTCCAGGGGCTTGGCCCGTCGCGCGAAGGCGCGCGCCGGACCAGGCGGGTTTGGGCAGAGCCCAACTTTGCTTTCGTTCTATCAGTCGAATTCAACGAGGCTTGGTATCATACCAACCGCCCAGAGATGGCCGGGCGGGGCGGTTTTGCAGGCTCAGAACTGGCGCAGCAGCCGGTCGATATAGTCCAGCTCCGGCTGCGGTCGGCCGCGGTCGGCGCCGCGGCGACGCAGCTCCTCCTGGATGGCGCGGGTGCGCGCCTCCTCCATCTGGTCGGGCACCTGCACGTCGCCGCTTTCGTCGGCCCCCGAGGTGCCTTCACGCAGCTGGCGGCCGAGCGGGTCGCGGCGTTCGTCGGCGCGGCGGTTGACCTCGCGGCCGCGGCCGTAGCCACGCTCGCCGCGTCGGTCGGAGCGCTGGTCGCCGGGGCCCATCTGCTGGCTGCCGGGGCCGTTGCCCTGGCCATCCTGCGGGCCTTCGGACATCATGCTGCCTTCGCCGGACTCGTCGCCCTCCTCCTCGCCGTCCTCCTCGCCGCCGCGGCCGAACTGGGCGGCCATCTCCTGGCTCATGTCGCGCCCGCCCTTCTGCAAGGCCTCGATGGCCCGGCGGGCGGCGTCGGCGGCGGCGGGGTCGCGGCCATCGCGCAGGGCCTGGGTGGCGTCGCGCATCGCGGCATCGGCCTCGGCCAGGGGTTGCGGGATCTTGCCGGTCAGGTCGCCCTGCTGCTGCATCAGCTCGCCAAGTGCGCGGCGCAGGGCCTGTTGCACGCGCTGGTCCTGGGCGCGCTGTTCCTGGGTGCGCTGCTGCTCGTCGGGAGCCTGGGCGCGCGGCGGGGTACGCGGGGGCATGAAGCCGCGCGGCGGCTCGGGCTGCTGGCCGGCACGCTGCTGCGCCTGGTCGAGCAGGCTGCCTTCGCGCTTCACCATGTCCTGCACGGCGTTCATCTGGCGTTCGCCGCGCTGGCGCTTCTCGGCGCGGGCCTTCTGCCGTTCGGTGGGCTTGCCGCGCTCCTGCCGCGCGGTGCGCATTTCCTCCAGCATGCGCTCCAGCTCGGACATGCGCTGGCGCGCCTCGTCCATCTTGTCCTCGCGGGCGGCGTCGCGCATCTGCTCGGCGAGGCGCTGCATGTCCTGGGCATCGAGCCGGTTCTGGCGCTCGGGGTCGAAGGCCTGGTTGGCGGGATCGCGGCGGGCCTGCTCGGCCAGGGCCTCGAGGTGCTTCTGCAGCGCCTCCTGCATCTCGCGCATGCGGCGGTCGAGCTCGGCGCGGTCGATCTCCTCGTTGCGGCGCTCGGCCTCCAGCATCTCCTGCACCGCCTGGCGGGCTTGTTCCAGGGTGCGGGCGGTGCGTTCGGGGGCTCCCTCCTCCAGATGCAGCGCGAGTTGCCACATGCGCTGCTGCGCTTCCTCGACGGAGCCCTCGGCCCGGTCGCGCCGCAGCTGGGTGATGATGCCGCCGAGGTTGAGGAAGCCGCCGGGGTCGGCCTTCCACACCTCGTCCATCCGCGCCAGCCGCTCCATCTCCAGCGCCGCGGCACCACGCTCCTCCGGCTGGAGGGTCAGGCGCTTGCGCACCTCCACCAGCGCGCGGGCGACGGGGTGCTGGAAGCGGCGCTCGGGGAGTTCGAAGGCGATGGTCTCGCTGCGGCCAGACAGGCCGGTGGCGTCGCGGCCGACCAGCGTCGCCTCCACCATCGTGCCGGCCCATGGATGAGCGGTGAGGTCGTGCAGGCGCGCGCCCTTGGCACTCTTTGTGCTGCCGCCGGGAAGCTGGATCGGCACCACCAGCTTCGGCGCCGCGGGGCGGTCGCGCAGCGTCATGTCCGCCTGGAGCGCGACAACGCCGTAGGCGTGGGACACCTGCCAGGGCAGCCGCGTCTGCGGGATGCGGCTGCGGATCGCGCCGGGGGGGTCGGGGAAGCGCACTTCGGGGGCCTGGTTGGCGACCACGGTCAGGTCCCAGGCGGCCAGTTCACGCCCCTCGCGCCTGATCGCCAGGCGCCCGTCGCCGCCAAGCGCCTCCTCCGCCTGGAAGCTCCCGGCATCGAGCCGCCCGAAGGCCAGCGCGCGGCCGGCCAGGGCCAGCGCGGGCTCCCCGGTGCCGCCGGTGACGTTGACCACCAGGCGCGAATCCTGCGGCACGGTCGCCGCCCCGCCCTCGGGCTTCAGGAAAACGGGTGCCATGCCGGTATAGGCCGGCGGGGTGATCCAGGCCTGGACCTGGGTAGCCGGCGGCATCGCCTGGGCGGTGAACACCGGCAGGAAGCCGCGCAGGATGCGCCCCGGGGCGTGCTCGCCGGCGATGCCAAGGCAGGCGACCAGCGCCACCAGCAGGCCGAGCCGCAGGGCGCGCGGATCATGCCGTGCCATCCCAGGCTGCGGCCGGCCGACGCGCAACCGCCCAACCTGCGCCATCGCGCGGCGCACATGGGCCATCCACAGCGCCTCGCTGCCCTGCTGCGCCGGCCGGTCGGTCAGCACCGCGAGCGGGCGGTGCGACAGGCCCGAGGCGCGCTCCAGCCGCCGGTCCGCCGACGCCGCGTCCGGCACCGCCATCCGCCGCGCGGCATGGGCGAGTGTGGCGAGGAAGGCAGCAGCGAAGCCCGCCAGCATCACCGCATGCGCCCAGCCCGGCAGGCTGCGCGGCAGGTCGAGCAAGGCGATGCAGGCCCAGACGCCGACCACCCCGAGCGCCGGCATCACGGCCGGCCACGCCTGTTCGAACCACAGCGCCAGCACCGCCAGCCGCCGCCGCCGGTTCACCCCGTGCAACAGAATGTCGAGGTTGTCCTGCGGCGGCGGGGGCTGGTTCATGCGGGTTTGCCTCGGGTCAGGAGGAGGAAACGAAGCCCGGGATGCGCTCCCCGGCCCAGAGGTCTTCGTGCAGCTGCCGGTCGCGCACCACATCCCACCGCTCGCCGTCGACCATGACGATCGGCAGGAGCGGACGGGTGTTGTAGGCGGAACTCATCACCGCCCCATACGCTCCGGCATCAAGGATGGCGACGCGCGCGCCCTGTGCAAGGCGCGGCATCAGGCGGTCGCGCGCGAAAGTGTCGCTGCTCTCGCAGATCGGACCAACAATATCGGCCAATTCGAGCGGGGCCGCGGCATCGGCGGCGGCCAGCGGGACAATGCCGTGCCAGGCGTCATACATCGCCGGGCGCACCAGGTCGTTCATCGCGGCATCCACCACCAGGAACCGGCGCGTGGCCGGCGTGCCCTTGGCGATCACCACCTCGGCCAGCAGCACGCCGGCCGGCCCGACCAGCCAGCGGCCAGGCTCGACCAACAGCTGCACGCCGAGATTGCTGAACGTGGACTTCACCGCTCCCGCGAACGCCTCCACCGATGCGTCCGGGTCATCGCGGTAGCCGATGCCCAGCCCGCCGCCGCAATCGACGCAACTTACGCTGTGGCCGGCGGCGCGCAGGGCGCGGACAAGGTCGGCGGTGCGGGCATAGGCGGCGCGATAGGGGCCGATCGACAGGATCTGGCTGCCGATATGCAGCGCGAGGCCCACCGGCTCGACCCCCGGCAGGGCCGCGGCGCGGGCATAGACGGCCAGCACGTCGCCATGCGCGATGCCGAACTTGTTGTCGGCCCGGCCGGTGGTGATCTTGGCGTGGGTGCCGGCATCGACATCGGGGTTGATGCGCAGCGCCACGCGCATGGTGCGGCCGAGCGAGCTGGCGATGGCCGAGACCATCTCAAGCTCCTCGGCACTCTCGATGTTGATCTGGCCGATATCCTCGGCGATGGCCAGCCGGAGCTCGCGCGTCGTCTTGCCGACGCCGGAGAACACGATGTCCCTGGCTGCGACGCCCCCGGCCCGGGCGCGGCGCAACTCACCCTCGCTGGTGACATCCGCGCCGGCGCCGCCTTGGGCCATCAGATTCAGCACGGCGATGTGGTCATTGGCCTTCACCGCGTAGTGGACATGCGCGTCCTGCCCGGCGAGTGCGGCCTTCAGCCGCGCCAGCCGCGCCCGCATCGTGCCGGCGCCATAGACCCAGGCCGGTGTGCCGACCACGTCGGCGATGCGTTTGAGCGCCACGCCCTCCAGCATCAGCCCGTCATGGGCGTGCATGGAAAGGTGCGGGCGGGCGGCGAGCAGCTCGGCCACAGTGGGGTCGGGCTGGTCGGAAACGGGTGCGGGCTGGGCCATGACGCGGCAGCATATGCGAGCTTTGCCGCCCGCCGCCAGCACGCAGAGTCACGCAAGCGTCATCCGCCCCCCCGCGCCACCCGTATCATCGCCGCGCAGGAAGTCCTCCATCGCCGCCACCTCGGCGTCGAAGGCGCGCGCGAAGGCAGGATCGTCCGGGCGGCGCAGGGCAAAGCCGGGCCTGGCATCGAGCCCGTTTGCGGTGCGGGCCAGATTCACCCAACCGATCACCTCCTCACCCCAGAGCAGCGGCAGCGCGTAGTATCCGCGCACCCGACGCACGGCGGGGGTATAGGCCTCGAAGCGATATTCCCAGCCCCAGAGTTGGGCGAAGCGCCGGCGGCACCACACCAGCGGGTCGAACGGCGCCAGGAAGCGCACCCGTCGGATGGCGGCGCGCGGCGATGGCGGCAGCCCGGCCGGCCAGAGATAGCGCGTGCCCTGCACCTCCCCGCCGGTCAGCAGGCCTTGCGCGACCAGGTGAGCAACCGGCCCCGGACGCTCGACCGCGCCCACCGTCATGCGCGCGACCTTCGCCGCGAGCGCGGTCAGCGTCGGCTGCGCCACCGGGGCAAGCTGGCGGGCCAGCTGCATCACCAGCCGCTCCAGCCGCGCGGCGGCGGGCAGGCCATCCCGTGGCGGATCGACAGGCGCATAGACGCGGATCCCGCCGCGCCGGCCGGCCACGCGCAGCAGGCCGTGGTGCTGCAGCAGATCGAGCGCCCGCGTCGTCGCCTGGCTCTGCCCGCCCCAGGCGTTCAGCGTCAGGCCTTCGCCCAGGATGGCCGCCAGCACCGAAGGGTGGGTCGGCCCATTGCCGCGCACGTGGGCCAGCACCGCGGCGGCAATTCCATCGGGCACCAGCACGCCGTCGGGCAGCGCGGGGTCGCGGCGCGGATGCAGCAGGGCGTGCAGGTCACGCCCCATGAAGCCATACACATGCAAATAGCCCTCCTCGACATCCAGGCGCGGATAGCGGCGCTCCAGCTCCCCGGCGCGATAGGCGCGAACGCGATGGCGCAGGATCAGGTCCTGGGCACGGGCGGGGGCGCGGATCGGATCGGCCTGCACGAAGCCCATCGCGGCCAGGGCGGCGGGCAGCGCCGCCGGGGGCGGGAAGGCGCACGCCAGCGCATGCCGGCGCAGTGCCGCGAGCCCGTCCCCTTCAACCACGCGCCATCCTCCTACTTCCTGCCCGCCTGGGCCGTATCCCGCCTGCGCCTTGCCCCGCCTGCGGCTTGCCCCGCCTGCGGCTTGCCCCGTCTGCGGCTTGCACGACAGCCGGCGCCGCCCTTACCTTCGCATCGATCTTCGCCACCCTCGCGCGGCGGGGTCGGCCTCACTGTGGAACCCGCCGATGGCCCCGTCCAGCCGACCAGATGCATCGGCGCCCGCGTGCCCGGCCTGGCCCGACCGCGGCGCCGCGGTGCTGGTGGCCGTGGCCGCGGCACTCGCCTACGTGCTGCTGTATGCGCGGATCGACATCGACGACACCAACCTGATCGTCTACCCGGTGGTGAGCGGGCAGTTCGTCTGGTCGCCCGCGCACCTGCTGATGCACCCCACCGCACTGGTGCTCTACCGGCTGGCGGGCACGCCGGACGACGTGGTGCTGGTGCTGCGGCTGGCCAACACGGCCTGCGCGGCCGTGACGCTGGGGCTCGGCTTCCTGCTGCTGCGGCGCTGCGCGGTCGGCATGGCGATGGCCCTGGCCGGCACCGCCGCGGCGTGGGGCAGCTTCGCGCTGCTACAACTGGCCACTTCCGGGCACGTGAAGCTGTTCGCGCTGCCGTTCCTGATGCTCGGGTTGGTCCTGCTGGCGGGGCGGGAGCAGCGCGGTCCAACCGGGCAAATGGCGGCGCTGGTCGGCGCGGGGCTGGCATGGGGAATGGCTGCCGCCTACCTCGCCAGCTTCGCGCTGGTCGGGCCGATGGTAGCGGGGCTGGTGTTCCTCCGCGCGGTGGCGGCGCGGGCCTGGCCGGCGGCGCGCCGCGCGGTGTTCGACTATGCCGTGCTGGGGGCGGCGATGGCGGCGGTGCTGGGCGGCGCGCTGGTGCTCGGCTGGGTTGCATCCGGCGCCGCCAGGTCGGGCGAGACGTTCCTGGCCTGGGCGGCGGCGGACACGGCGCGCGCCGACACACCGGGGCTCTCGACGATGGGGCTGGCACGCAGCGCGATGGGCATGGTGAAGGGCTTCGCCTGGCTTTATCTGGTGCCGGAGGGCGCGCGCGCGTGGCAGGCGGGGGAGGCACCAGGACTCCATATCGGCGACGTGCGGGTGCTGGGCGAGGTGGGCGCGCTGCTGGCCTCGCTGGCCTGGATGGCGCTGGCGGCCCTGGCGACGGTCTCACTGTGGCGGCGCGGACGGGAGGCGGACCTCGCGATGGCCGGCGCGCTGCTGGCGGCCACGGTGTTCTGTGTCGGCTGGGGATATTTCGAGGCCGATTTCCAATTTCCGGTGACGCTGCTGGCCGCATTCTCCCTCGCCCTGCGGCCGCCGGCGCCACGACTGGTGATGGCGCTCGGGGTGCTGCTGGCCGGGTACAACCTCGCGGCCTATGCCGTGCCGCGGCTGGCGGTCGACTCGCGCGCGACCTACGCCCAACTCCAGTCGCTCGTGCGGCCCGGCGACCTGATGGTATGCGGCTGCTCCTTCAGCGGACGGCATGCCGCGTACTACTATCCCTTGCCGGCCGACCGCCGTATCCGGGTGATCACGGACCTGGTGGAGCCGCGCGGCATCGTTCGGGCCGAGGCATTCCATGCCGCGCTGGAGGGCCGGATCGCGGCCACGCTGGCGCGCGGCGGACGGGTCTATCTGTTCGACCTGATCGATCCCGACGACTGGGGGCCGCCCTGGCCGCAACTGCATGCCATCGGCGTGCGCAAGGAGGTGCTGCGCCAGCGCATGGAGGCAGCGTTCGGGCTGTTGCCGCCGCGCGACATGGGTGGCTTGACCTATGTCGAACTCGGCGCCAAGCCCTGACGCGCGCCCAGCCCTGCGCGCCCAGACCTGGCCCGCGCCCAGACCTGCCCCGCCTAAGGAGTTTGCCATGTCCGAATCCGACACCCCGCCCGACCGCCTCTCCACCGACCCGCGGAGCCCCTTCTTCGACCAGGCGCTGTTGCAACGCGGCGTCGGCATCCGCTTCAAGGGCACGGAGCGCACCAATGTCGAGGAATACTGCATCAGCGAGGGCTGGGTGCGGATGGCGATCGGCAAAACGGTGGACCGTCGCGGCAATCCGATGACGATGAAGCTGTCTGGCCCGGTCGAGGCGTGGTTCCACGATACCAGGCAGGAATAGGCCGCCTTGCGCCAACAAGGGCTGTGAAAGCCTGACGAATTCTATTATATGTCAGGCATGGTTCCTGCCCCCGCCCCTTCCATTGCCCCTTCCATGGCCGAATCGCCACGCAGCCCCCGCGTGGAGTCCGTGCGCGCCGATGCCACCAGGGCCGCGATCATCGCGACGGCGGAGCAGTTGTTCCGCAGCATGGGCTACCAGAAAACCACGGTGGCCGACATCGCCCGCGAACTGCGCATGTCGCCGGCCAACGTGTATCGTTTCTTCCCGAGCAAGGCGGCGATCAACGAGGCGATCGCCACACGGCTGCTGGGCACGCTGAGCGAGCACCTCTGGGCCATCGCGCGCGGGCCGGCTGCGCCGCCGGAGCGAATTCGGTCATTGTTTCAGGCACTTCACGAAAAGATGGTGCAGCTGTTCTTCCACGAAAAGCGCATGCACGACATGGTCAGCGCGGCCATGCAGGAACACTGGACGATCGTGGACGCCTATATCCACGACATCGACACCGCCATCCGCCACGTGGTGATGGACGGCCAGGCGGCCGGCATGTTCGACCGCACGCTGGACCCGCACCAGTTCGCCCACCTGATCCACGCCACGACGGTGCAGTTCTGCCACCCGACGCTGATCGAGCAATGCGTGGACGAGGACCTGCCGGCGCTGGCCGCCGGAATGGCCAATCTGGTGCTGCGCGCCCTGCGGCCCTAGTGCGTGATTGCCGGAGATGTAAATCTCGCCATCAAGCCCTATCCGCGTATGTCAATCTGACGAATATTGACATTCATCACATTTGACCCCACCCTCTGGCCATCGATCCGTCGAGGTGGCCCATGCGCGTTCCGTCCCCCGCTCTGCTCCTGCTGCTGCCGCTCGCCCTAGGCGGCTGCTTCGAGCGCCCCCAGCCCAGCCTCGACCAATCCGTCCGCCCGGTGCTGGTCACCAAGGTGCTGGCGGCGCAGGACAGCGCGGCGCGCCACTATCCCGGCCTCGTCAAGCCGCGCCGCGAGGCCGATCTCGGGTTCCGCGCCGCCGGGCGCGTCGTGGCGCGCGAGGTCGATGTCGGCGCCCGCGTCACGCAGGGCCAGGTGATCGCGCGGCTGGACGACGCCGACATCGCGTTGGGCGTGCGCGCCGCCGAGGCCGACCTCGCCAGCGCGGAGGCCAATGCCGCCATGACCGCGGCCGACGCCGCGCGCAGCCGCACCCTGGCCGCCGGCGGCTGGGCCGCGACGGCCATCGACGACCAGCGCCAGGCCGCATCGCGCACCGCGGCCCAGCGCGTGGAATCGGCCCGCGCCGCACTGGCGCTGGCGCGCAACAGGCTGGACCACACCATCCTGCGCGCACCCACCGACGGCGTGGTGACCGCCGTGCTGGCGGATCGCGGGACGGTGCTGGCCGAGGGCGCGCCCGTGCTGCGCCTGGCCGAATCCGGCACGCTGGAGGTCGAGGTGCAGTTGCCGGAAACCGCATTGGCCGAGGTCGGCGCGGCCGCAGCGCAGGTGGCGCTGTGGGCCCGGCCGGAGGCGCCGGTGGGCGCCAAGCTGCGCGAACTGGCCGCCGCCGCAAGCCCGGGGCTGCGCACCTATGCGGCCCGCTTCACGCTGGAAGCGCCGCCGCCCTGGCTGGCGATCGGCATGAGTGCCACGGTGATGCTGCGCGCGCCGGTGCCGGAGGGGCTGGCAAGCCTGCCCGCCGCCGCGCTGGCCGATCGCGGCCAGGGGCCGATCGTCTGGGTGATCGAGGGCGACACGGTCAAGGCCCGTCCGGTGAAGATCATGGCCCTGCGCCAGGAGCGCGCGTTGGTGACCGGCGTCGTCCCCGGCGAAACGATCGTGGCGCTGGGCGGCCACAAGCTCGACCCCGCCGCGCGCATCCGCGTGGCGAGCCTGGGGGAATAGGGCTATGGCGCGCTTCAATCTTTCGGCCTGGGCGGTTGCCCATCGCAGCCTGACCGGGTTTCTGATCGCAGTGCTGTTCATCGCCGGGCTGTTCGCCTACCAGCGGCTCGGCCGCGGCGAGGACCCCTCGTTCACGCTGAAGCTGATGGTGGTCACCGCCGTCTGGCCCGGCGCGACCGCCACCGAGACCCAGTCGCTGCTGGCCGAGCGCATCGAGCGCAAGCTGCAGGACACACCGTATCTCGACCACCTCGACACCTTCAGCCGCCCCGGCTTCGTCGCAACGCTGATCAGCTTCCGCGACGACACGCCGCCCGCCCAGGTGCCAACCTTGTTCTACCAGGTGCGCAAGCGGCTGGACGATTTGCGGCCCGACCTGCCCCAGGGCGTGATCGGCCCCTTCGCCAACGACGAGTTCACCGACGTGTACGGCGCCGTCTTCGCGCTGACCGGGGCGGACAACGCCACCCTGGTGCGCGCCGCCGAGCACACGCGCGACCGGCTGCTGAAGGTCGCCGGCGCCGAGAAGGTGAACATCCTGGGCGAAGTTCCGCGCACCCTGTTCGTGGAGTTCAACCAGGCGCGGCTCGCCTCCCTCGGCGTCACCGTCGATGAGATCGGCGCGGCCCTCGCGCGACAGAACCTGCTGGCACCGGCTGGGATGGTGGACACCGCGACCACCCGCGTGCCGGTGCGCACCACCGGGGCGCTGGCCGCGGGCGAGGACGGCGGTGTGGCGGCGCTGCTGGACGTGCCGGTCGCCTCGCAGGGGCGCACCCTGCGCCTTGGCGAAATGGCCAGCGTGCGCGCCGGCTACCAGGAGCCGGTGATGTCGCAGATCCGGCACAATGGCCAGGGCGGTGTGGTGATCGCGGTGTCGATGCGTAAGGGCACCAACGCGCTGCATTTCGGCGAGGCGCTGCAGGCGGAGGCCGCGCGCATCCGGGCCGACCTGCCGCTCGGCCTCGAATTGCAGCAGACCGCCGACCAGCCCCAGGTGGTAGAGGACGCGGTCGGCGAGTTCCTGATGAAGTTCCTGGCTGCCCTGGCCGTGGTGCTGCTGGTCTCCTTCGCCTCACTGGGCTTCCGCGCCGGGCTGGTGGTGGCGCTGGCGGTGCCGCTGACCCTGGCGATCGTGTTCATTGTCATGCAGGCCTGGGGAATTGAGTTGCAGCGCATCTCGCTTGGCGCGCTGATCCTCTCGCTCGGCCTGCTGGTGGACGACGCGATCATTGCCATCGAGACGATGGTGGTGAAGCTGGAGGAAGGGTGGGACCGCGTGCGCGCGGCCAGCCACGCCTGGTCGTCGACCGCCTTCCCGATGCTGTCCGGCACGCTGGTGACGGCGGCGGGGTTCATGCCGGTGGGGCTCGCCCAATCCACAACGGGCGAATATGCCGGCGGCATCTTCTGGGTGGTGGGGATCGCGCTGCTGGCATCCTGGGTGGTGGCGGTGGTGTTCACGCCATTTCTGGGCGTGCTGCTGCTGCCACAACCGAAGCCCGGGGCAAAGACAGCTGCCACCCATGCCCATCACGATATCTACGACACCGGCCCATACCCCGCGCTGCGCGCTGTGGTGCGCTGGACCATCCGCTGGCGCCGCAGCGTGGTGCTGGGCACCGTGGTGCTGCTGGTGCTGTCAGGCGCGGGGATGGGGTTCGTAAAGAAGCAGTTCTTCCCCTCCTCCGCGCGGCCGGAGCTGCTGCTCGACATCACGCTGCGCCAAGGTGCCAGCCATGCCGCGACGGCGGCGGCGGTGGCCAGGATCGAAGCCAAGCTGATGGCCGACCCCGCGCTGCGCCAGGATGTGCGCTGGTTCACCGCCTATATCGGCAATGGCGGCCCGCGCTTCCAGCTGACCGTCAACCCCACCCTGCCGAACGACGCGGTTGCCACCATGGTGCTGACGACGACCGGCATGGAGGCCCGCGACCGCGCCCGCGTGCGCCTGATGGCTTTCTTCGCCGAGGAGGGCGTGCCGGAGGCGCGCGTGCGCGTCTCTCGCCTCGAACTCGGCCCGCCGGTGGGATTCCCGGTGCAGTTCCGCGTGGTCGGCACCGACATGCAGGCGGTGCGCGGCGTCGCCGACGAAGTGCTGGCCGCCCTGCGCGCCACCCCCGGCACGCGCCGCGCCGAGATCGGCTGGGGCGAGCGGGCGCCCGGGCTGACGCTGGAGCTGGACCAGGCGCGCATCAAGGCGCTCGGCCTGTCCCCCGCGCAGATCGCGCAGGCGTTGCAGGCGCAGATCTCCGGCACGACGGCCACGCAACTGCGCGCCGGCACCAAGCTGATCAACGTGGTGCTGCGCGCCGCCCCCGAGGAACGGCTGGACCTCGACCGGCTCGCCGACCTGGTGCTGATGACGCCGGCCGGCCCGCTGCCGCTCTCCCAGCTCGCCCGCGTGGTCGCCACCGCGGAGGAGCCCATCCTGTGGCGCCGCGACCGCGCCGCGTTCCTGACCGTGCGCTCTGAAATCCAGGAGGGGTTGCAGGCGCCGGACATCACAGCCGCCGCCCTGCCGCGCATCCAGGCGATCCAGCTTCCCGCGGGCGTGACGATCCAGACCGGTGGGGCGGCGGAGGAATCCGCCAAGGCCAACGCCTCGCTGGCCAAGATCTTCCCGATCATGATCGGCACCATGGTGCTGCTGTTGATGGTGCAGCTGCAGAACCTGGGCCGCGTCGCGCTGGTGCTGGCCACAGCACCGCTGGGGTTGATCGGCGCCGTGGTGGCCCTGCTGCTGACCGACGCGGCGTTCGGCTTCGTGGCGCTGCTCGGCGTCATCGCGCTGGCCGGGATGATCATGCGCAACACCATCATCCTGGTGGACCAGGTGCAGCAGGACCTCGCAGCCGGGCAGTCGCCGGGCGAGGCAATCGTGGAATCCACGGTGCGGCGGGCGCGGCCCGTTGTGCTGACGGCACTCGCCGCAATCCTGGCCTTCGTGCCGCTGAGCCTGAACGTGTTCTGGGGCCCGATGGCCATCGCCATGATCGGTGGGCTGACGGTCGCCACGGGGCTGACGTTGGTGTTCCTGCCCGCCCTCTACGCCCTGTGCTACCGGGTCAAGCTCGATCCGGAACCGGCCACCGACCTGTCCGCCATCCCCGCTGGGGCTCAGCGCGCGGGATAGCTGCGCGGATAAACTACCTGGTCCGGCGGCCCCGGCGGCTGCGGCGGACCCTTGCGGCCGCAGGCGGCCAGGGACGCCGTCAGAAGGACAAGGGCAAGCGCGAAGGAAGCACTTCTTTTTGTGAACAAAAAGAAGCAAAAAAACTTCACCCATTTCTTCGCTGGCTGGTGTTTGGGCATGGCGCGCGCTTCGCTGGTTGCAGGCAAAAGGGTAAAGTTTTTTTGCTTCTTTTTGTTCACAAAAAGAAGACTCTTCCTCACGCCAGCTTCTCCAGCCACCGCTGCGCCTGCGCCGCCACGTTGGCCGGCGCGGTGCCGCCATAGACGGAGCGCGAGGCAACCGAGGCGTCCACCGTTAGGACATTGAAGATATCCGCGGTGATACCCGGCTCCTCCGCCTGCATGTCCGCCAACGTCAACTGCGCGAGGTCGATGTTACGGGCTTCGGCCGTGGCGACCAGGCGGCCGGTGACATGGTGGGCGGTGCGGAAGGGCAGTTTCAGCACGCGCACCAGCCAGTCGGCGAGGTCGGTGGCGGTGGCGAAGCCGCTGCCCGCGAATTCGCGCATGCGCTCGGTGTTCGGCGTCATGTCGCGCACCTGTCCGGCGGTGGCGGCGAGGCACAGGGCCCAGGCTTCGGCGGCGTCGAACACCTGTTCCTTGTCTTCCTGCATGTCTTTCGCATAGGCCAGGGCGAGGCCCTTCATGACGGTCAGCAGGCCGACCAGGGCGCCGTTGATGCGGCCGGTCTTGGCGCGGACGAGTTCGGCGGCGTCCGGGTTGCGCTTCTGCGGCATGATCGAGCTGCCGGTGGTGAAGGCGTCGGACAGGCGGATGAAGCGGTAGGGGGCGCTGCACCAGATCACGATCTCCTCGGCGAAGCGGGACAGGTGCATGGCGCTGATCGCGGCGGCAGAGAGGAATTCGAGGGCGAAGTCGCGGTCCGACACGCCGTCGAGCGAGTTGGCGGTGGGGCGGTCGAAGCCGAGGGCATGGGCGGTCATGTCGCGGTCGAGCGGGAAGGAGGTACCGGCTAGGGCGGCGGAGCCGAGCGGGCATTCGTTTAGGCGGCGGCGGCAATCGGCGAGGCGGCCGCGGTCGCGCGCCAGCATTTCCACGTAGGCAAGCATGTGATGGCCGAAGGTGACGGGCTGGGCGGTTTGCAGGTGCGTGAAGCCGGGCATCGGGTCGGCGGCGTGGGCCGCCGCACGGGCGGCGAATGCGGTCATCAGGTCGGCAAGCTGGGCGTCGAGCCCGTCGATGGCGTCGCGGACCCAGAGGCGGAAATCGGTGGCCACTTGGTCGTTGCGGCTGCGCCCGGTGTGCAGGCGGCGGCCGGCGTCGCCGATACGTTCGGTCAGCCGGGCCTCGATGTTCATGTGGATGTCTTCGAGCGCCTCGTCGAACGGGAAATTTCCTTCGTTGATCTCGGTGGCGATATCGGCGAGGCCGCGCTCAATGTCGGACTGGTCTTTGTTCGACAGGATGCCGATGCGGACCAGCATGGCGGCGTGGGCGAGCGAGCCCTGGATGTCCTGCCGCCACATCTTGCGGTCGAAGCCGATCGAGGCATTTATCTCTTGCATCACCACCGAGGGTCCGGCGGCGAAGCGGCCGCCCCATTGGGCGTTCGATTGGGCATTTCGCAGGTCGGGCGTATCGGTCACCGGGAGACACTCATCTGATGGGGCGTTCGCCATGAAGGGAACCACCCGCCGCACCGTGCTGGCGGCCGGCGGCATTGCGGCGGTCGGGACGGTAGCCGCCGTGGCCCTGCTGCGCAAACCCGAAGCACCGCGCATCCATACGTTGGCCGATGGCGTGGCGGTGCCGCCGGTGAAGGTTGGCACGATCGCGCAGATGATTCGCGCCGAGCCGCCGCGTGTGCCGGCGGAGGCCAGTTTCCAGGATGAAGGCGGCGCGGTGCGGCGGCTGGGCGACTATGCCGGCAAGGGGCTGGTGGTGAACCTTTGGGCCACCTGGTGCGTGCCGTGCGTGGTCGAGATGCCGGAGTTGCAGGAGTTGGCGCACAAGGTTGCGGGTGGGGGTATCCTTGTGCTGCCGCTGTCGAGCGATCGGGGTGGGGCGGAGGTGGTGCGACGGTTCTATGCGACGCACGGGATTGCGGGCTTGCCGGTGCTGCTGGACCCGCGTGGGGAGGCGGCACGGGCCTGGGGGTCGCGCGGGTTGCCGACCACGATCGTGGTCGACAGGCAGGGGCGCGAGCAGGGGCGGGTCGAGGGGGCGATCGACTGGGCCAGCGCGGCAACGATCGACGAGTTGCGGCGGCTGGTGGGTTAGCCGCCCAAGGCCATCGCCGGCGCCACCGGCTGGCCCACGGAGTCGCGCACGCGGGTGGCCGGGAAGATCAGGCGGACGCGGGTGCCGACCTGGGCGGCGGCTTCCACTTCCAGGCGGCCGCCATGGGCGAGCATCAATGCGCGGGCGAGTGCCAGGCGCAGGCCGATGCCGCGGCTGTCGCGCGGGGCGGCGGCGCCGGGTTCGGGCTGGGCGAGGCCGGTGCCTTCGTCCTCGACTTGTACGCACAGCCCGTCGGGATGCGGCAGGACGCAGATGTCGATCGCGTCGTCCTGGCGGGTGTTGCGGGCTGCGTCGCCGAGCACGCGGCCGAGGACGTGGCGGACGGCGCGGCGGTCGGCCCACAGGTAGAGCCCCGCGGACGGGGCCACCCGCCACAGCCGCTGTCCTGGTTCCAGCGCCAGGGCGGTGGCGGCCACGGCGCCCTCGAACGCCTCGCGCGGGTCGAGCAGTTCCTCGCGCAGGCTTTGGGTACCGATATCGGGGAGAGTGTGGTCTTGCAGCTCGTCGGCCAGGCCCAGGGTCTGCGCGGAGGAGGCGGCGAGGCCCATGGCGTGGACGGCGATGTTCGCGGCCTCGCCGGGGGCGGCGAGGCGGTCGGCGTGGCCGTGCAGCGTCATGCCGATGCCGCGCAGTTCGTTGGCGGCCAGGCGCAACAGACGGGTGGCGGTTTGTTCGGCGCCGATTGCGGTTTCGCGCATGGCCTGGGCACGGGCGAGGTCACGGCGCAGGCGACCGAGCCGCGCGGCGAGTGCCACGCAGACGATCAACGCGATGAGCAATCCGGCGTAGGGGGCGATGTCGAGGGCCATGCGCCATTGTGGCGCTGCAATCCCGAATCAGGGGTTAACTTCCGGGCGCGAGAACCGCCCGGAGCACCGTCAGGCGGCGCGCGCGGCCTTTTTGGCTGCGGCCTTCAGGATCTGCCGCTTCACCACCAGCGCTTCTTCGGGCAGGCGCGAATTGCGGGTCGAGAGCAGGAAGGCGTCGATGCCGCCATTCTTTTCCACGGTGCGGATGCCGCGGGTGGACAGGCGCATCCGCACGTCGGAGCCCAGGACATCGGACAGCATCGAGGTTTCCTGTAGGTTGGGCAGGAAGCGACGGCGTGTTTTGTTGTTGGCGTGGCTGACGTTGTTGCCCGAGAGCACGCCCTTGCCCGTGATTTCGCAGCGGCGGGACATCGCGAAGTTCCTCAAGGTGAATGCGCCGCCCGGAAACCAGGCAGCGAATGGAGCGGGGCTTATGGCGAAGGGGCGCGCGCGCGTCAAGCGGCGGGCACGTGAGTCAGGCGGGGGGCGCCCCTTATCCGGGGGCACCCTCCCGCAATGGCAGGGCGATGTAGCGGCGGGCCTCTCCGCGCTGGATCTGCAGCGCGATGGAGGGCCGGCCGTCGTTGCGGGCGGCGTCGATGGCGGATGCGATCCCGGCGGGGGTGTTCACCTCCTGGCGGCCGGCGCGCAGGATGATGTCGCCGGGTTGCAGGCCGCGGGCCTCCGCGATGCTGCCGGGGGCAATCTGGACGACGGTGACGCCTTCGCCCTCCGGGTTGGGGCGGACGGCCAGGCCGAGCGCGCCGGCGCGCATGGCGTCGCGGGGTTCGGCGGCGGCCTGTTCCTTGCGGTCGGGCGGTGTGCCGAGGGCGATGCGCTCGCGGGCCTCCTTGCCGTCGCGCTGGATGGTCATGGTGATCGTGGTGCCGGGCTTGCGGTCGCCGACGGCGGCGGCGAGGTCGCGGGGGCCGCGGATGGGGGTGTCTTCGATCGCGGTCACCACGTCGCCGGGGCGCAGGCCGCCGCGGGCGGCGGGGGAGTCCGGCTCGATGCCGGAGACGAGGGCGCCGCGCTGCTCGGTGGTGCCGAGGGCTTCGGCGAGTTCGCGGTCGAGCGCCTGCAGGGAGACGCCGAGCCAGCCGCGTTCCACGCGGCCGGTGCGGCGCAGTTCCTCGACGACGCGCTGGGCGATGCGGGACGGGACCGCGAAGCCGATGCCGATGTTGCCGCCGGAGGGCGAGAAGATCGCGGTGTTCACGCCGACCACATCGCCGGCGATGTTGAACAGCGGGCCGCCGGAGTTGCCGGGGTTGAAGGAGGCGTCGGTCTGGATGAAGTCGTCGTAGGGGCCGGCGCCGATCTGGCGGCCGCGGGCGGAGACGATGCCGGAGGTGGCCGAGCCGCCGAGGCCGAACGGGTTGCCCATGGCCAGCACCGGCTCCCCGACCTGGAGCGTGTCGCTGCTGCCCCAGCGGACGACCGGCAGCGGCTGGCCGGCATCGACCTTGAGCAGGGCGATGTCGGTTTGGGGGTCGGTGCCGACGACTTCGGCTTCCATCTGCCTTCCGTCCGGCAGTTCGACGCTGACGCGGTCGGCGTCGCCGATGACGTGGTTGTTGGTGACGATGAGGCCGCCGGGGTCGATGATGAAGCCGGAGCCCTGGCCCATGGTGCGGCGCGGGCGCTCGCCCTGGCCGTCGGGGGGCGCACCACGGCCCTGTTGCTGGCCGAAGCGGCGGAACAGTTCCTCGAGCGGCGTGCCACGGAGTTCGGGGGGGACTTCCTGTTCCACCTGCTCGTGGCCGACGACCGCGACGCGCACCACGGCGGGGCCGACGCGGGCGACGAGATCGACGAAGTTGGGCGCGGTGGCGAGGGCGGGTGCGGTAGGCGCCGGAATGGGGTTCGGCGATCGCTGGGCCAGTGCCGGGGCGGCGGCGATGGGCAGGGCGAGGGCAAGGGCCAGGGCGCAGCGCACGGCGCGCGGGGAGAGGGGGCGGGCCATCGGCAATCCTCCGGACGGGTCGGGAGGCAAAGTCCGTGGCTGCGGGACGGTTCCGAGTGTATCAGGAGTTTCATTACGTTATCGGAATATTTAGGGCATGCGTCGGTTGCGCCGGTGTGGCGCGTTTGACGGGCGTGGTGTTCCGGCGTTGCGGGATCAGGCATGCAGGAGCGCATGGGGCGGCGCGCGCACAGGGCGGGCAGGCGGATGCCGCGGAGGCGGGGGGAAGGTGGGACGGAGTCCGCGCGCGGGACGGCCGCGCAGCATCCAGTCGCGCGGAATCGGGCCCTTGCCGGCGGTGGAACGGCGGCGGACCGGCGCTGCTGCGCGGCTTTCCTGCCACTCGCGGACCATTCGCTCCAACGCGCCGAGCAGGCGCAGCAGTATCGCCACCAGCAAGGCGTGCGCCGGCCCAAGTTGGACGGAACTTTGGCGCAGGGCGGCGAGCTGGTCGATGAGGGGGGAGGGAATGGTTTGCATGACAGTTTATATAATTAACTTTGTTAGACGATGCAAGGGGGTTTACTACGTACGTAGTCGGAAGGGGAGCAAGCAAGAGTCTTCTTTTTCTGAAGAAAAAGAAGCAAAAAGACTTTTTCCATAAGCGCTTCGACGCATCGCGGCTGGATGGGCAAAAGCGGGAGTGGTTCAACCGTAATGGATAAAATTTTTATGGCTCTTTTTTCAAAAAAGAACTTCTTAAAGCTTGTCCCTGAACCTTTCGACCGCCGCGATGAGGGCTCGGCGCACGCCGGGTTCCAGGGCGGAGTGTCCGGCATCGGGGATGATGGTCAGGCGGGCGGCGGGCCAGGCGGCGGCGAGGTCGAAGGCGCTGACTGGGGGGCAGACCATATCGTAACGGCCTTGGACGATATCGGCCGGGACATGGGCGATGCGGTTCATGTGGGCGAGGAGGCCGCCTTCGGGCAGGAAGAGGTCGTGGGCGAAGTAGTGCGCCTCGATGCGTGCGAGGCCCAGGGCGGTGCGGTCCTGGGCGAAGCTGGCGACGGTGTCGGGGCTGGGGAGCAGGGTGCTGCAGGAGCCTTCGTAGATCGACCAGGCGCGGGCGGCGGGCATGTGGATGGTGGGGTCCGGGTGGGTGAGGCGGCGGAGGTAGGCGCCGAGCAGGTCGGTGCGTTCTTCCTCGGGGAGGAAACCGGCGAAGGCGGCGTGGGCTTCGGGGAAGACGGCGGCGAGGCCGTGCATGAACCAGTCCACCTCCGAGCGGCGGCCGAGGAAGATGCCGCGCAGGACGCAGCCGGAGACGCGGTTGGGGTGGGCCTGGGCATAGGCCAGGGCGAGGGTGGAGCCCCAGGAGCCGCCGAAGAGGAGGAATTTTTCCACGCCGAGATGGCGGCGCAGGGTTTCGATGTCCTCGACGAGGGCGGGGGTGGTGTTGGCGGCGAGGCTGCCCATCGGGCGGGAGCGGCCGGCGCCGCGCTGGTCGAAGATTACCGCGCGCCAGAAGCCGGGGTCGAAGAAGCGGCGGTGGATGATGCCGGCGCCGGCGCCGGGGCCGCCATGGAGGAAGAGGACGGGCACGCCGCGGGGGTTGCCGACCTGTTCCCAGTACATGGTGTGGCCGTCGGACAGCGGCAGGAAGCCGGTCTGGAAGGGTCCGATCTCGGGGAAGAGGTCACCGCGGGGCATTTGGCGGAGTCTATACGCAGGGCGCATGGCGGAACAGGGGCGCGGGCGGTAATCTTGGCCGCATGGAACGGTTATGGTTTGGCCTTGGGGCCGTGGCGGGGCTTGGGGCGGTGGCGCTGTCGGCGGCGGCGGCGCACATGAAGCTGGACGTGGCGGCGGCGGCGGCGCTGCGGGACGCCGTGCAGATGCAGGGGTGGCACGCGATCGTGCTGCTGATGTGCGCAATTCGGGGCGGGCGGTGGTGCAACTTCGCCGGGACGTTCTTCGCGCTCGGGCTGCTGTTTTTCTGCGGGGCGGTCTATGCGCGGGTGTTCGCGGGCGGATTGCCGGTGAGCAACGTGGCGCCGTTCGGGGGCGTGATGCTGATGGTGGGGTGGGCGATGCTGCTGGTCTCCGCCTTTCGGAAGCGCGGACGTTGATTGCCAGCGCGTATCTGGCGGCGGAGGGGCTGGAGGACGTTCTGGGCGAGGAGTTGCGGCGGGCGGGGGTGACGGTTTCGGCGTGGCATGGGCGGCTGGCGCTGTCGCCCGATCCGCCGGTGGTGAGCGCCTGGGCGCTGGATGTGTGGACCGACGCCAGGGAGATCGAGGTGCCGTCGGTGAAGGCGGCGGCGGATGCGTTGCGGGAGATGCAGCGCAACTGGGGGGCGTATGGCGTGGCGCACCATCGGCGGATGGCGCTGATCGCCGCGCGGCTGCCGCCGGTGAAGGCCCGCGCCCTGGTGTTTCCGGAGCCGGCGCCGGGCGGGCACCTGGGGGCGTGGACGCTGCTGGCGCCGGACCGGATGCTGGCGAGCCCGACCAAGAGCAGCAAGTTCGTCAATGGCGAGTGCCGGTTCGAGGAGGACCGGGTGGGGCCGCCGAGCCGGGCGTATCTGAAGCTGTGGGAGGCGTGCACGCTGCTGGGGGAGCATCCGGGGCCTGGGGCGACGTGCCTGGACCTCGGCGCGTCGCCGGGGGGGTGGACCTGGGCGATCGCGCGGCTGGGGGCGTCGGTGGTGGCGGTGGATCGCTCACCGTTGGAGGACCGGGTAGCGGCGATGCCGGGGGTTTCGTTCCGGCAGGGGAGCGCGTTTGCGGTGGTGCCCGAAAAGGTGGACTGGGTGTTCAGCGACGTGATCGCCTATCCCGGGCCGCTGCTGGAGATGGTGCGGCGGTGGGTGGAGTCGGGGCTGGCGGGGCGGATCGTGTGCACGATCAAGTTCCAGGGCGAGACGGACCACGAGGCGGCGGCAGCGTTCGCGGCGATTCCGGGGGGACGGGTGATGCACCTGTTCCATAACAAGCACGAACTGACGTTCGCGTGGCGGCGGGGGGAGCAAGACAGCAGATAAGGCTGGGCTTCGCCCAGACCCACCAGGGGCCAAGCCCCTGGACCTTGTCTTTAAAGTATTGGGATCAAAGGGCCGCCGGCCCTTTGCGGGTCCAGGGCAGAGCCCTGGCCTTCCATGGGAGGTGCGGCGATGTTGCGGCGTGGGGTTTTGGGAGCGGCGGCGGCGGCGTTGGTGAGTGGGGCTGGGGTGGGGGCGCAGCCGGCGCGGGTGGCGGTGGTTGCGCCTGGTCCGTTGCCGGTGGCGACGCCGGAGAGCATCGGGTTGTCGGCGCAGCGTTTGGCGCAGGTGACGGAGGTGTTGGCGGCGACGGTGGCGCAGGGGCGGATCAACGGTGCAGTGCTGGGCATTGCGCGGCAGGGCAAGCTGGGGTGGCTGCGGGCGGTGGGGTTTCGGGACAGCCTGCAGGCGGAGCCGTTGCGGGTTGATGCGATTTTTCCGTGGGCGGGGATGACGAAGCCGGTGGCGTCGGTGGCGGCGATGGTTCTGGTGGAGCGGGGGCGGTTGAAGCTGAGCGATCCGGTGTCGGCGCATTTGCCGGCGTTTCGCGAGATGCGGGTGGCGGTGGAGACGCGGGCGGCGGAGAGCGAGGCGGTGACGCTGTCGTTCGAGCGGGCGCGGCGGCCGATCACGGTGCAGGATTTGCTGCGGCATACGGCGGGGATGACCGACGGGGTGCTGTATCCGGCCACGCCGGTGGGACGGATGTATGCCGAGGCGGGGGTGCAGGCGGCGGATGGGACGCTGGGCGAGGCGATGGAGGCTCTGGCGAAGTTGCCGCTGGTGCGCCAGCCGGGGGCGATGTGGGAGGATTCGGTCGCGACCGACGTGCTGGCGCGGGTGGTGGAGGTGGTGTCGGGCCAGGCGTTCGAGCGGTTTGTGGCGCGGGAGGTGACGGAGCCGCTGCGGATGGCGGATACGGGGTTCGTGGTGGCGGCGAAGGAGCATGGGCGGCTGGCGCTGCCGCGGGTTGATCCGTTGACCGGCGCGTTGCCCGCGCATCAGGACGGGACGGCGGCGGTGGCGCGGATCGGGGGGAGCACGGGATTGTTGGGGACGGCCGGGGATTATCTGCGGTTCGGGCAGGCGTTGCTGGCGGGGGGCATCCTGGACGGGGTGC